>JABDRC010000236.1 GCA_013041945.1 Halobacteria archaeon | reverse complement strand
TCAATGGCCATGCAAGACTCCATACATTTGCTTGAATAACGGGAAACCCGCGGTAAAACGGGAGTTTAATGAATAATTTCAACGGGGTAGTTTAAGCGCAAGGGACGGCGCAAGCAATGCCGCCAGGTCACTGTTTAGACTTTTTTAAAAAATCCGCCACAGAGGACACAGAGTGTAATAAATACTCATTACATGCATGAATCCCGGAAGACCACCGCCAGGCAATGATAGCTGCACAATTCCGGGAAATACTGTTTCAAGGGGAAATATTCAGCTGAGTATTCCCCACCACAGCGCTCACAGTGGACACAGGGCGAAAACGTTGTCTCTAAGCCTGGAATCTCTGTGTTCTCTGTGAACTCTGTGGTGATTTCTGGTTACTCAAGATCAGCCAAAGACCCGGTTGGCGGTCTCGCCGATCAGCGCCGGATTGCGCACCACATGGACGCCGAGGTCTTCCATGCGGTCCATCTTGGCGGTGGCGGTATCGGATTCCCCGGAGATGATCGCACCGGCATGGCCCATGCGACGGCCCGGCGGCGCAGACACCCCGGCCACGAAGCCCACCACCGGCTTGCTCATGTTCTCCTTCGCCCAGCGTGCGGCCTCGACCTCCTGCTGGCCGCCGATCTCGCCGATCATGATCACCGCGTCGGTCTCCGGGTCATTCTCGAAGGCCTGCAGCACGGTGACGAAATCCGTCCCGTTGACGGGATCACCACCGATACCGACCGAGGTGGACTGGCCCATGCCGAGTGCCGACATCTGCTGAACAGCTTCGTAATTGAGGGTACCGGAGCGCGATACGACACCGATGCGGCCGGGTGTGTAGATGTGCGACGGCATGATGCCGACCTTGCAGCCGCCCGGGGTAATGATGCCCGGTGTATTCGGCCCGATAATGATGGCATCGCGACCGGCCGCGTAACGCTTGACGCGGACCATGTCCTGCACCGGAATGCCATCGGCAATGACCACGATGACCCCGATACCCGCCTCCAGGGCCTCCATGATCGCATCGGCCGCAAACGGCGGCGGTACGAAAATGCCACTGACATCGGCGCCGGTTTCCCCTACCGCCTGATCGACCGTATCGAATACCGGCAGATCCAGGTGCGTCTGACCGCCCTTGCCCGGCGTAACGCCGCCGACAATGGTGGTGCCGTTCTGCATGGCCTCTTCCGCATGGAAGGTGGCATGCTGGCCGGTGAGACCCTGGATGATGACCCGCGACTCCTGGTGCACGAATACGCTCATGACTGTGCCTCCAGTGTTTTCATGACCCTGGTGGCCGCGTCATCCAGGTTGTCGGCCATGATAAACGGAAAGCCCGACGCGGCGAGAATCGGCCCGCCCAGCTCCACGTTGGTACCGGCGAGGCGCACCACGATCGGCACATTGATTTCCAGGTCACGCATGGCCTGCACCAGGCCCTCGGCAATCCAGTCGCAGCGGTTGATGCCCGCGAAGATATTCACCAGGATAATTTTGACGTTCGGATCCTGCAGCACGATACGGAAGGCATTGCCGACCTTCTCCGGCGAGGCGCCGCCGCCCACATCCAGGAAGTTGGCCGGCTTGCCGCCGTGGAAACTGATGGCATCCATGGTCGCCATGGCCAGGCCGGCGCCGTTGACGATGCAGCCGACATTGCCGTCCAGCGCAATGTAGTTCAGGCCGTGACCGGTGGCCTCGACCTCTTTCGGATCTTCCTCGTCGAAATCACGCAGCTCGGTAATCTGCGGACGGCGGTACAGGGCGTTACCGTCGAAATTCATCTTGGCATCGACGGCCAGCAGGGATCCGCCGTTGACGATCGCCAGCGGGTTGATCTCCGCCAGCAGCGCATCCTTGTCCCGGAAGGCGCGGTACAGCGCCTGCATCAGCTTGGCGGCCTCGCCGATCTGCTTGCCCTTCAGGCCGATCTTAGCTGCAATCTTGCGGCACTGGAAACTCATCAGGCCGGCGGCCGGGTCCACGGCCTCGTGGATGACCTTCTCCGGGCTGGTCCGTGCCACTTCCTCGATATCCATGCCGCCGGAGGCGGACGCGATGACCGTGATGCGCTGCGAGGCACGGTCGATGATCATGCCCAGGTAGTATTCCTGCTGGATATCACAGGCCTGTTCGATCAGAACGCGCTGCACCAGGCGGCCGTCCTTTCCGGTTTGCGGTGTCACCAGGTGGCTGCCGATCATCTGATCGGTCAGCGAACGGACATCGTCCAGCGAACTGGCAAGCTTGACGCCGCCGCCCTTGCCGCGACCGCCGGCATGGATCTGTGCCTTGACGATCCAGCGATCGCCACCGAGGCCCTCGGCCACGGCGACCGCGTTGTCGACATTGTGCGCCACGCGCCCGTCCGGCACGGGTACGCCATAATTTTTCAACAGCTCTTTGGCCTGGTACTCGTGAATGTTCAAGGGTGGTTCTCCGTATCTTTGTTAATGGCGTGCGGCGACGGACTGCTCGATCTGCTGCACCTTGTCGACCATGACCTGCGCCTGGCGGATGGATGCCGCGTCGATCAGACGTCCGTCGAGCGAAACGGCGCCGCGCCCCTCTTTTGCCGCCTCGTCCATGGCCACGAGGATGCGGCGCGCGCGGTCGACTTCGGTCTCACCCGGGGTAAAGACCTGGTTGGCCAGTTCGATCTGCGACGGGTGGATGGCCCACTTGCCCTCCATGCCGAGTGCCGCAACACTGCGCGCCACGGCGAGAAAACCGTCGGGATCGCCGATATCGCCAAACGGGCCGTCAATCGGTCGCAGGCCGTAGGCCCGGCAGGCCACCACGAGGCGGGACATGGCGAAGTGCCACTGGTCGCCCCAGTGACGATAACGCTCACCGTTTTCGTCCGGATGCGTCAGCACCGCGTAATCCGGGTTGGCGCCGCCCATGCTGGTCGTCCGCGCCTGGGTCGAGGCGGCGTAATCGGCCACGCCGAAGACCATGGCCTCGAGACGTTCCGGACAGGTCTGCGCAATCTGCTCGATATTGGCCATGCCCATGGCCGTTTCGATGAGGATGTGCAGGTTGATCTGCTCGAGTTTCTTCGCCGCCTCGATCTGCTCCAGCAGGGTCGAGACGAACAGGATGTCCGCCGGTGTGTTGACCTTGGGAATCAGAATGGTGTCGAGGTGGCTGCCGGCCTGCTCCACGATATCGACGATATCGCGATAGCAGTAATGCGTATCCAGGCCATTGATGCGAATAGACACGGCGCAGTTTGACCAGTCGAGGTCATTCAGCGCCTCGATGATGTTTTTCCGGGCCTGCTCCTTGTCATCCGGTGCAACGGCATCCTCCAGGTCCAGGAACACCATATCGGCGCCGGCGGCGGGTGCCTTCTCGAGCATGCGGGTATTGCTGCCGGGTACTGCCAGTTCACTGCGGTGCAGGCGATTTCTGACTGCCATGAAAACCTCGATTTTTTGATTGATCGGAACAGCTGATACCCGGAGGCGCTGCCGGCCGGGCATGCCAGCGCAATACCTGCCGCTGGTGCAAGGCCGCGTAATATACAAGGTTGGGGCGTTTAATGGAACGCGGAAATGAGCCGGCGACGGCTGCCGCGAGCCCGGAAGCACCGACCGGAGAAGCGCACGGACGTATTTATTTAATTTTATTTCAGTTACTTATGCGGCACATGTCGCACTGGCGTCGGCGTATACGGCGGCTTACTCGCGTTCTTCGATCCACGCCATCTGGATGGCCTCGAGGATGCGCTCGCCACTGTGCTCCGGCTCATCATCGAAATCATCCAGTGCCAGCACCCAGTTGCGCAGGTCGACGAAATTGACATGCAGCGGGTCGGTATCCGGATACTTGTCATCCAGCTCGATGGCGATATCCAGCGTGTCGGTCCATTTCAGTCCCATGTGCCTAACCCCTAAAAAAACCTGCCACAGAGATCACAGAAAAATACAGAATTTTTTCTGTCGGTAATCAAGTATATACAACCAGCTACAATCAGGAATGATTACTTTTCCCTGCAGCCTCTGTAGCATATTTTCCGAAAATGTAGCTCAAAAGCCTGCCACAGAGGGCACAGAGAAAGGCAAACATGTTTTTGCTTTCAGACTGCTGTGTATACTAATTGCTGATAAAAACCATCCTGCATTCTTCTAAGAATTTCTCTGTGCCCTCTGTGGCAGATTTTTCTGTTAGTGATTCTCACTCACCATGTTGATGGTGTACTTCGGTATCTCCACCACGAGATCGGTCTCGCCCACCACGGTCTGGCAGCTCAGCCGCGAATCCGGATCGAGGCCCCAGGCCTTGTCGAGCAGGTCATCCTCGTCCTCGGTGGATTCGTTCAGCGATTCCGCACCCTCGCGTATATAGACATGGCAGGTCGTACACGCACACGATTTCTCGCACGCGTGTTCGATCTCGATGCCCTGCTTCAGTGCCGCATCACAGATCGTCGCACCCGGCTCGGTCTCGACAA
>JABDRC010000232.1 GCA_013041945.1 Halobacteria archaeon | reverse complement strand
GCCATGCCGGTGGCCGTATCGACACTGCGCGACACACCCATAAACGGGCACAGCCCGAGGAATTTCACCAGGACAAAATTATTGACCAGGACGGTGCTGACGAGAATCAAGGCGAGTTCGGTCATATCGATATTCGCATCACACCATTCAGAGATTGTAGGAGCGGACGCTGTCCGCGAATTTGCTCCGTGTTTATAACCAGTTCGCGCATGCCTGCGCTCCTACGTCTGTATTAATGCATCATCATTAACAATATGTTGCGTGGTTTACTTCACCCGCATCCCCGGCTGCGCGCCGTCGTCAGGATGCAGGATAAACAATTCGCTGCCGCCGGGTCCCGCGGCCAGTACCATCCCTTCCGAAATGCCGAAGCGCATCTTGCGGGGTGCCAGGTTGGCCACCATAACGGTCAGTTTGCCTTCCAGTGCGGCGGGATCGTAGGCCGACTTGATGCCGGCAAACACATTGCGGGACTCGCCGCCAAGGTCGAGCGTCAGTTGCAGCAGTTTGTCGGCACCCTCCACATGTTCGGCCTTCGCGATACGCGCGATGCGCAGATCAAGTTTGGCGAAGTCCTCGAACGCAATCGTGTCGGCGATCGGATCGGCGGCGAGTGCCCCGCTGACCGCGGGTGCCGGGCTGTTTTCAAGATGTTCTTTCGAGTCTTCCAGCATGGCGTCGATTTTCTCCTGTTCCACGCGCGTCATGAGCGGTTTGAATTTATTGATCCGGTGTCCGGTCAGTGGTTCCCCGATTGCCGACCAGCGGGTCTCCGGTATATTCAGGAATACCTCCGCTTCTGCCGCCATTGCCGGCAGAATCGGTTGCAGGTAAGTCAGCAGGACGCGGAACAGGTTGAGGCCGGTGCTGCAGACGGCCTGTACGTCCTGCTCCCGGCCGGCTTCCTTCGCCAGCACCCAGGGCTTGTTCGTGTCGATATACTGGTTCGCCCGGTCGGCCAGCGCCATGATCCTGCGGACGGCCTGCCCGTAGGCGCGCTGCTCGTAGGCGGCTGCGATGTCGTCGCCGGCCGCAACGAAATCGCGGTACAGCGCCGGCTCGGAACAGCTGTCCGCAAGCATTCCGTCGAAGCGCTTGTTGATGAAACCCGCGCAGCGGCTCGCGATATTCACCACCTTGCCGACCAGGTCGCTGTTGACCCGCAGCACGAAGTCCTCGAGGTTGAGATCGATGTCATCCACACCGGAGCCGAGCTTGGCGGCAAAGTAATAGCGCAGGTATTCCGGGTTCAGGTGCTCGAGCCAGGTGCTGGCCTTGATGAAGGTGCCGCGTGACTTGGACATTTTCTGTCCGTCGACGGTCAGGAAGCCATGCGCGAAGACGGCGGTCGGCATACGGTAGCCCGTGCCGTGCAGCATGGCCGGCCAGAACAGGGTGTGGAAGCGCAGGATATCCTTGCCGATGAAGTGATACAGTTCGGCCCGGCTGTCCTTGCCCCACCACGCGTCGAAATCCCTGCCGGTGCGGTCGCAGTAATGCCTGCAACTCGCCATGTAGCCGATCGGCGCATCCAGCCAGACGTAGAAATATTTGCCCGGTGCGTCCGGTATCTCGAAGCCGAAGTAGGGCGCATCGCGCGAAATGTCCCAGTCATGCAGGCCGGTGGACAGCCACTCGTCCATCTTGTTCGCAACTTCCGGCTGCGTGGATTCCCTGACATATACGCGCAGCATATCCTCGAAGTCGGCCAGCTTGAAAAAATAGTGCTCGGAGTCCTTTTTGACCGGCGTGGCACCGCTGACCACGGAGCGGGGATTTTTCAGTTCGCCGGCGTCATAGGTGGCACCGCACACTTCGCAGTTGTCGCCGTACTGGTCATCCGCCCCGCAGCGCGGGCAGGTGCCCTTGATGAACCGGTCCGGCAGAAACATCTCTTTTTCGGGGTCGAAGAACTGGCTGATGGTGCGGCGTGCGATGTGGCCGTCGTCGCGCAGTGTCAGGTAAATGTGCTCGGCGAAGCTGCGGTTTTCAGTCGAGTGCGTGCTGTGGTAGTTGTCGAAGTCGACGCCGAAACCGGCGAAATCGGCCTGGTGCTCGTCGGCAACGCGGGCAATCAGTTCTTCGGGTGTGATGCCTTCCTGCTGTGCACGCAGCATGATCGGGGTGCCGTGGGCATCATCGGCGCAGACATAGGTGCAGTCGTGGCCGCGCAGTTTCTGAAAGCGGACCCAGATGTCGGTCTGGAT
>JABDRC010000231.1 GCA_013041945.1 Halobacteria archaeon | reverse complement strand
TCTTTCCCTCCTCGATCAAGCGTTCCAGTATTTCATAATGCGCATTGCGATTGCCGTCGAGATGATCGAAAGGTGGATTATGGATAATGAGCGAATCCACGTAATCCGTCTGCAGTCTCCTGAGGCTTCCTTCGAGCGAAGTCCGTATATAATCTGCAGAGAAATTTATGTCGCCGGCATCCGTGTGACCAAACTTGGTGTTGATGACTATCCTGCTTCTGTCGATTGTCTTCAGGGCATTCCCGAGCCTTGTTTCACTGGTGCCATATCCGTAATTCGGTGCAGTGTCGAAGAAGTTGATTCCCAGATCCAGGGACTCCTGCACGATTGCAATCGCCTCTTGCTCAGACATGCTCAACCAGCCAGAGTCTTCTCCCAGTTGCCAGGCTCCAAGTCCGATTTCCGAGACGAGTGGGGAATCCGGTGTGTACCTGTTATATCTCATAGAGGTCCATGCAATTTGTCAGCGCCGGCAACATGCCGAAAAGTTCGCACAAGAGTACGGGAAGCTTAACCCGTGCAACTGGCGACAATCTACCCGGGACAATAAAAGCCGGGAGTATTCTGCATTTTTACAGCGTATTGCAATGCACAGCCCACCCTGGATGGGGCAGTGAATGCAGCAGACATATCACCCGGGCAGCGGGTACCGGGCAGCACTGCCTCAGTGATGCAACTGATCAGCGGAACACCGGTACCCGACGGACAGTTCACACCTGGCGGCTTGTTGATCAGCCAGAGAAAAGCGTGGGGCTTGATTGGCTTCTCGTCTGGAGGTCCGCTTGTGGCCGATTCCGGGACCCTGAGGGACGATTTACCGAAGATTTCAGTAGAGTGCCAGCCTCCGACCCAACTGCGACATTGATATTTCTTGCTACAAATCAGACACTGGCCACAATGCGACGACCTGAAAGGCATGTAATTGTCCTTTTATCCAGGAGGCATAATGGAATCGAAAAGTCACAGCTTTCTGATTCTCTGGCAACCTGGATGTTATAAAGAGGTCTGACTGTAAACGTATAACGAGACGTGAGGTCTCGTTTATATAACTGCTAGGCATTTTCAGGCCACACAATGGCTGATTGTTGCAATGAGAAAGCTTGTGAGATCGAGGCGCTTCGTAATCGTCAAAGCGCAACTCTCAAGATAGTGCTGGGCATAAACGCCGTCATGTTCGGCATAGAACTCACTGCCGGTTTGCTCGCAAGTTCAGTTTCCCTGGTTGCGGACTCGCTTGATATGCTGGGTGATGCCCTGGTTTATGGCTTCAGTCTTTATGTTGTCACGCGCAGTGCAAGAATGAAGGCTATCTCCGCTCTTTTCAAAGGAAGCATCATGGCGGTGTTTGGCCTGTTCGTTCTTGGGCAAGCAATTTATAAAATCATCGTTCCAGAGGTTCCTCTGTTCGAGGCCATTGGGGCCATTGGCTTGCTCGCGCTTGCTGCGAACAGTCTTTGTCTGGTGTTGCTCTGGCGGCATCGAACCGACGACATAAACATGAATTCAGTTTGGTTGTGCTCACGCAATGACATTTTTGCGAATCTCTCGGTTTTGTTAGCCGCTTTCGGTGTGTGGCTCACTGGCTCCGGTTGGCCAGACATTGTGGTTGGCCTGGCGCTAGCCGCTCTCTTTCTTCGGTCGGCACTGTTTGTCTTGCGGGCCGCCACTACAGAGCTTCGAGCAACCAATGCCTGACAACGTCATCAACACGGACAGTCTTGGTCAGCGCGCCTCTGGCGTGTCGCCCAATCCCGTCGGTTATGGTGAACGTTGAATGTTCGTTTGTTCAAATTTCCAGCTCTGAATGACCAAAGTTGGCCGGTTAAAGTCCTTCCATATAGACAAATGACTGGATTCCCGCCTTCGCGGGAATGACCGAAGTTGGCCGGACTCGGTCCTTTCGTCGGCGCTTATATAAACAATCACTTAACGACGGCTACCGACCCGAAACGGACCTACAGAGAATCTACTTAAAGGTCATAAACGTAGTGAAATCGGCCATTTGTATATGGGCCGATAATGATCATTGAGCATGTACGGTATCCGGCTGAAACCGTTTCAGATCATTGCATCTACGTTGCGGAGCCTGGTTACAAGGCTCTTCATCACGCACAGCGAGAAAGAGGGGGCCTTCTCCATTAGTGACAGAAACTGACTGTGATTCACCTGTGCAAGAACACAATAGTCTTTCGCCACCACGGTTGCACTCCGGGTACTGGAATCAATCAGCGCCATCTCGCCAATGATCGCCCCCCGCCCAGCAACCCCCATAAACTTGCCTCCCACACTAATTTCGATATTTCCGTCGAGGACAACGTACATCGTGGTGCCCGGCGATCCTTCGATAAACACCTTCTCGCCGGGTTCATACGTCCGGGGGCTACCGACGGTCTGAACCATATTCAATAGACTTGATTCCACTTGTCTTCCACTCCCGATATTGCCAACCAGCATGACTCGCTGCAGGTGAGATAATGAACCATTATTCGGCCAATACCAGATATTCATGACCTGTTTGTGTGACGGAATCCTAAAAACTGGAAATTAGTTCGCCATTTTTTTAGCTGTTTGGTTGAAGATGGTCGACAACCAAGTATTCTCAAATAATGTGTATGTCCGTTGTTGCGGCACGGCTACTGAGATGTTCCCATAAATAGTTGCGGTAGTATCAATCGACAGTTGACCATGAATAAATCAAAGGAGAAATGAAATTGAATCGATGTAAATTTAATGCATTTCTGGCAAGTATTGCCTTACTCGGTGCGTGCATAACCACGGAAATTTCGCTGGCAGAAGATCAGCCAATCGGAGAGGTCACCACCAAGACCCCGGCGACTCCCCTAGAAGATTCTGCAACTGTGTGGGACAAGACCAAAGAAGGCAGTGCGAAGACATGGGACAAGACGAAGGACGTGTCCAATGATGTCTGGGGTGCCACCAAGGATGGTAGTGCCAAGGCATGGGGCAAGACGAAGGAGGTGTCCAGTAATATCTGGGATGCTACCAAGGAAGGCAGTGCTAAGGCATGGAACAAAACCAAAACCACTGTTCAGGGTCGGAAAGAAACAAAACCAGAATCAAATACGGATTTAAACCAGAACACCTCAGCGCCTAGCCAATCACCCTGAACATGGCGGCCGTGCCTCAATGGTATGTAGCTGACATCTACTGACGCTTCTTGCTAAATAGCGGCGACCTAAGTATCGCCGTTTATATTTACGGTAAGGAGAACTATTGGCCGGCAGGCCCTGATCTGGAATCCAGCATTAGCCTGGTAGCACGTCTGTGGTCTATGCCCGGTTCTGGCCGGTTCAAGACCTCCCATGAAGATGGATGACTGGATTCCCGCCTTCGCGGGAATGACTGAAGTTGGCAGAAAACGGACCCTCAATCATCAGGTATCCTCTGATATTTTTCTCTTGCACCAAATTACCCCGAGCCATCCATATGTTAATCAGTTTACTGTTGGCATGGATCTGCTTCGCTGCTTTCCTCCATACAGTTACTCGAATTCAGCCTGTTCGACCTCAAGCAAGGCAAGACTGATGTGCTTGCCAATTTCATCCTTGAAACCGGACCAGTCCTGGAAAGCCGACAGGCTCTCGACGACAGTATCTTTCATCTCGAAGTCGCTGAGACCCTGTTCGTACAATTCGGCCACTTTCTCATACAGCACCTGCAGGTAATTGCAGAAGGGCTTGATGACCTCCGGGCCACCCGAGGGACCATGACCGGGAATGTAGTGTTGCAGCTGTAACCCGTGGGCCTGTTCACAGGCAGCGAGATTGCCCCGGAAAGACCCGTCATCCATACGGCCAATACGCTGGTACAGGACATTGTCGCCCGTTGCCAGCAGCGAGTCCTCGACGACCTCGATCATGGCGTCTGTCCTGGTATGGGCCCAGTCCGTCAGGTAGACCCTGAAGGTCAGGTCACCCACCTTGATCTCCTGGCCATCTGTCAGGGGCTGGTCGGGGATGACAGCCTCGGTACCTTTGGATGCGCCTTCCGTGAGCTGGTCCATGATCTTCACCCAGCTTTCCGCCTCGCCTGCATTGGCCTGCTCGATCATCGCGGGGTGCGCATAGAACCTTGCAGCCGGATAGTCTTCCCGGATGGCCTGATTGCCGAGCCAGTGATCGCCATGGATATGCGAGGCGAACACATGTGTGACGGGCTGTTGCGTGACTCTCCTGATTTGCCGCAGAACCATGCGGCCTGTCTCGAGGGTCGAACCCGGGTCGATGACTGCGACGCCGGCACCGGTAATCACGAAGGCCGGATTGTTCATAAAGCCCTTGTTCCCCGGATTGGGTAATTCCGTCGGACCGTGGATCACCCAGACATGCTCGCTGAGTTTCTCCGCCGGGTAATCCGGCACCGGATCCGCGCCCCATGCTGCCAGCGAGGTCGTAACCAGGAAGATTGTGATTATCGTCTGCAACTGTTTCATATCGTCAACCTTGTTATTTGTGTCCGCAAGTCGCGGGCTATCGCCCGGGATTCTCTAGTTAAGCACCTTGTAGCCCCGGTTACGCAGGCAGTTCTTCACCACCCGGTCTTTCTCGTTTTCCGCCCGGCCGCCACCGCGCACACCGCCGACCACGGCACCGGCACCGGCGCCCCTGCTTGCCGTGCGGCTGTCCCCCACGACTGCGCCGAGGACCCCGCCGATGACCGCGCCACCCACGGCGCCCCTGGCGGCCTCGGTCCCGGTCGGGACCTGTTCCGCATACGAGCGGCATTCGGCCAGATCGCGATTGTACATCGACATGTCCGTTGCCTGCTGGTCGACAATAATTCTTTGCGAGGAGCACGCCGTCAACAATATTGCTGTCACCAGTAAATAAAATATCTTCATCATGTCACCACCTGTTACCAGTAATTTCTCGGGACAGGGAAACAAGGGAGCAAGTACCTGCTTGCCGCAGTGTTACCCTGTAATTTGCCGCATAGCCCGGCCCGGGCGAACAGCCTGCACCATCAAACACTGTCGCAAGACCGGCGCAACAATCATGCGGCATCGTTGCCATCGTCGTGCGGAAACCGTTCCCGCATAAAGTCGCCAAACCCGCGGCAGGCATCGGTGCTGGTAAAAACGCCGGCCAGATTTCCCTTGCGGGTGACCAGCACCGAACCGATGTGGCGTTTCGCCATTTCCAGCAACACGTTGTCCAGCGGCTCGTTGATATCGACGATGTACGCATCGTGGATATACATATCCTTCACTGTGAGTTCGTCACTGGCTTGCGACGCCAGACTGCCCGCCTGCAGGTTCCTGATATCACGCTCCGTGATGACCCCCACCAATGCATGACCATCAGTCACCGGCAGATGATGAAACGCGTGCGCCTGCATCTTTTCAAGGGCATCGCTTACCGCGGTTTCCGGCCCGACGGAATACGGAAACGGGGTCATCAGCAGTTTCAGCAGCGGTCTGTGGCGCATTGTGCAGATATCTCCATACAGATACAGTTCAGGCGTGTCGCCGACAATATCAGTTCATCAGGTCAACATGGATGCCTTGCGCCTCCAGCGCCTCCGCGCGCGTGGCGATGAAGCGCTGGAACTCGGGCTGTTCCCGGTAGGCGGCCGAGGCCACGTAGTCCATGGCCGACTGGGTATGAAAGGCCTTCAGATATGACTCGGTGCGGAACACCTCGCGACCAGCGTCGAAAAACACCAGTGACGGCGCATACTGGACGCCCAGCTGCCGGGCCCAGCGGGCAGGCGTCGTTTGCGTGCCGTCCGGCAGTACCAGCGATTCGTTTGACCACATATCCACCAGCAGGACGTCGAAGCGCGCCAGTTGTTCCCGGCTTGCCGGGCGCTTGAGGATGTCGCGGTGCAACTCGTCGCAGGGTGCGCACTCCTTCTGTTCGAACATGACCAGCAGCGGCTTGCCGGATGCGCGTGCGGCAAGACTGCTGCCCGGGGGCAGGAAGGATGCCTCGTGGTGCATGACACCGCTGGCGGCGGACGGCGAGACCTCGGCCAGGTACTCGTTAAAGGCCGGTTCGCTGCCGTTGTACTGCGCGGCATAGTCCAGCGCGGTATTGAACTTGTGCGGCGGGTAGTATCCGTTCAGCCGCAGCACGACCTTGCCGGACTCGTTCAGAAACAGCAGGGTTGGCGTGAACATCACGCGCAGCGACCTGGCAAAGGTCTTCTCGGTCGCTTCCTCACCGTCCAGGCCGGTCACCTCCCGGTCGCCCCACATGTTGATGGCAATCACCTCGAACTTCTCGCGGGTGCGTTTCTCCGTGTCGGCCAGCGCGAAATTGGTGTCGAGCAGTTTCTTGCAGTAAGGGCAGCCATCCTGGTAGAAGTACAGCAGCACGCGCTTGCCGGACGCCGCGGCCTCTGCAACATCGTCGCGCAGATCGAGGAATGAATTGGCGAACCAGGCCGGTTTCTCCGTATAGCCCGGATTGATCATGCCGGCCTCGAGCGCTTCGGGCGTTTTCTCCGGGTGAGCCTGCACCGCTGCCTGCGGCGCCTTGTCAGCCGGATCCTGCGTCATGGCATCCGCCGGCGGCTTGCCCTCGCAGGCAAGCAGTGCGAACGCAATCACAAGGACGCACAACCATTGCAGGACACCACGATCGGCACGCGTTATGCGTGCAGCCATGCGTCCTCGTGCATCATGTCTGTCAGCCGGAATCATGTTCGCATCAGTGCCTGCACTTGCCGGGTACCGTTGGGGGTATTTTAGCAGATTCAGGCCCCGCCTCCCTATGGCGAGCCGGTGTTCGCGCCCGGGCAGGACACGTTCAGGACACAATCGCTGCA
Organism: Halobacteria archaeon; assembly: GCA_013041945.1. Taxonomy (GTDB): domain Bacteria; phylum Pseudomonadota; class Gammaproteobacteria; order UBA9214; family UBA9214; genus UBA9214. The sequence continues at coordinate 1,427 of JABDRC010000231.1, read as the reverse complement.
CCGCGGTTTCACGCGGCAATGTTCTTTTGCATGCCGCACGATGAGTGCGTGATATTCATTGAACAGAGCCGCGTCGTGGCCAAGACACTGTTCGATTGCCAGCCGCATGTCATCATAGGCCTCATCGCCGGTAACCAGCCCCAGCCGTGAAAACAGCCGCCGGGTATAGGCGTCGATGACAAACACCGGCCTGTCGAAGGCGTACAGCAGGATATCGTCCGCGGTTTCATGGCCGATGCCGTTGACCGAGAGCAGCGACTGGCGCAGACGGTGCGTCGGCATGCGCGCAAGCCGCCGGTAGCCGCCCTGCTCCAGGTACCAGCGGCAGAAATTCTTCAGCCGCTGCGCCTTGATATTGAAATAACCCGAGGGACGCAGCCAGCCGGCCAGGTGGTCGTTGCGCGCACGCAGTATGCGTTCTGCATCCAGCTTGCCGCGCCCGGCGAGGTTGGCAATGGCACGCTCGACATTGCTCCACGCGGTGTTCTGGGTGAGGACCGCACCGACCATGACCTCGAACGGCGTGTCGGCCGGCCACCAATGCTGCTCACCGAAGATCCGCAGCAGCGACCGGTAGGTTGCCAGCAGGCCGCGACGCGTCAGCACCGGCAAACCGTCTAGCGTGCCCGGCGACCGCGTCGCGCGCGCGGGCGTGGTTTTTGCACGACCTTCGGCACCGGCAGATCGACCGCGCTGTACAGCGCGCGCGTCTCCGCCGGCGACAGGTCACGAAAACGACCGGCGCGCAGTTCGGAAGGCAACCCGACCGGCCCGAAGCGCACGCGGATCAGGCGGCTGACCTGCAGCCCCTGGGACTCCCACAGGCGCCGCACCTCGCGGTTGCGGCCCTCGCGCACGATGACGTGGTACCAGTGATTGGCGCCCTGCCCGCCCGCGTCCCGAATGGAGGTAAACGCGGCCATGCCGTCCTCGAGCCGGACGCCCTCGAGCAGATTGTGCAGCATGATCTCGCTCACCTCGCCCAGCACCCGTACGGCATATTCCCGCTCGATTTCGTAGGAGGGATGCATCAGGCGGTGGGCGAGCTCGCCGTCGGTGGTTGCCAGCAGCAGTCCCGAGGTGGTCATGTCCAGACGGCCGACCGAGATCCAGCGTCCGTGACGGATGCGCGGCAGGCTGTCGAACACGGTCGGCCGACCTTCCTCATCCTTGCGCGTGGTCAGCTCCCCGGCAGGTTTGTGGTAAATCAGGGTGCGTATATTGCGGCCGGGATCGGTACTGAACGACACCGACCGGCCATCGATACTGACGCGATCGCGGTCGGTGATGCTGACCCCGAGTTCGGCCGGCTGGTTATTGACCGTGATACGGCCGGCGCGGATCCAGGATTCGATTTCGCGGCGCGAGCCGAAGCCGGCACGTGCCAGTACTTTTTGCAGGCGCTCAGCCATGCGACAGGAGAATTG
>JABDRC010000195.1 GCA_013041945.1 Halobacteria archaeon | reverse complement strand
GGTCTGTCGCTGGTCGGCCTTGCCCCGCCGGTCAGGCACGCCCTGATGCGCCATGCCATGGGTCTTGCCGGCGACCTGCCGGTTCTTGCGCGACCGCAATAAAATGCAGCGCCGGCTGGTGCTTGCAAATTTTCGGCTGGCCAGGGGGAGCGTACCGGGCAGGGTTTTTAAACAAAACCGGCCACGGAAACACACGGAAAAATACTGAGAAATAAATAGCTTAATGGGTATATCCCGTCGATCCTTGTGGATTCCGTGACCATTTAAAATCCGCTTCGCGTCTGCACGGCGCTCCAGCAATTATTTCGTTTATTTCCGTGTGCTTCCGTGGCCAGTTGAATGTTTGAAAGGGCTTCGATACCAATACCGGGCATCCCTCCTTATATATGGAACTCCGTCGCGGGCGCAGGTATATTTGCGCCTCAACGTAACTCTGTCGCGGGAGAGAGTGCCAGCCGCTGGCGGCTGGAACCGCCGAAGGCGCAACACGCCCGGAAACGCTCAGGCAAACGGACCGCAGCAGAAGTTGACTCTGGAGAGCGGCCGCAGTGCGGCCCACCGAAGGGGATCTGCACCCGCTGGGAGGGTGCAGCAACTCTCTCAGGTTACCGGACAGAGGGGCGACGATTGGCCACTGGCTGCCGTCGCCCTTTTTTATTGCGCCTGTATAAAGGGTCGGTACCCGGTCGCAGGTATGACCCGGACAATACAACGGACAAAGACACAAGGGGTACTGACCCCTTTGCACGGAACTGACGAACTATGGGACAAAAGACTCCACTCTATGATGAACACGTGGCCGATGGCGGCAAGCTGGTGGATTTTGCCGGCTGGGACATGCCGATCAATTACGGCTCGCAGATCGAGGAACACAACAAGGTGCGCACTGATGCAGGCATGTTCGATGTCTCGCACATGACGGTGGTCGACCTGACCGGTGACCGTACCCGTGAATTCCTGCGCTACCTGCTGGCAAACAATGTCGACCGCCTGAAGGAAAGCGGCAAGGCCCTGTACAGCTGCATGCTGAATGCAGACGGCGGCGTGATCGACGACCTGATCGTTTACTTCCTCCGTGATGACTTCTTCCGCATGGTCGTCAATGCCGGCACCCGTGACAAGGACCTGGCCTGGCTGCAGGAGCAGTCGGCGGCCTTCGACGTGGCCGTGACCGAGCGTTCGGGACTGGCGATGGTTGCGATACAGGGGCCCAATGCACGTGACAAGACCCTGCCGTTGCTGAGCGACGCGGCGCGTGCCTTTGCCGGTGACCTGAAACCCTTCTTCGGTGCCTTCGACGGCGACTGGTTCATTGCCCGTACCGGCTACACCGGCGAGGACGGCTTCGAGATCATCCTGCCTGCGGACGAGGCAGCGGCGTTCTGGAGCAAGCTGCGCGCGGCCGGTGTCTGGCCGACCGGGCTGGGCGCGCGCGACACGCTGCGCCTCGAGGCCGGCATGAACCTGTACGGTTCGGATATGGATGAAACGGTCAGCCCGCTGGAATCGGCACTCGGCTGGACCGTTGCCTGGGAGCCGGCCGACCGCGACTTTATCGGCCGCAAGGCCATCGAGGCGCAACGCAAGGCCGGCACGCAACAGAAGCTGGTCGGTCTGCTGCTGGTGGACCGCGGCGTGCTGCGCAATCACCAGAAGGTGGTCGCCGGCGACGGCGAGGGCGAGATTACCAGCGGCAGTTTTTCACCCACGCTGCAGCGCGCCATTGCCTTCGCGCGGGTACCGAAAGAGACCGGTGAGACCTGCCAGGTGGATATCCGCGGCAAGCTGCTTGATGCCCGCGTGGTCAAGCCGCCGTTTGTCAGGAACGGCGAAGCGCAGATCGATTTGTAATTCAGCAGCCACAAATTTTCCAACCAGGATAATCAATAGCGAGGAAACCATGAGCAATATTCCCGTTGAACTGAAATATGCGAAGACCCACGAGTGGGCGCGGATGAACGATGACGGTTCCGTAACGGTGGGTATCTCCGACAGTGCGCAGGACCAGCTCGGTGACATGGTGTTTGTCGAGGTGCCGGAGGTGGGCCAGACCGTGGACGCCGGCGAAGCCTGTGCGGTCGTTGAATCGGTCAAGGCGGCCTCGGATGTGTATTCGCCGGTCGCGGGCGAAATCGTGGAGGTGAACGACGGCCTCGCCGACAGCCCGGAAACGGTCAACCAGGATGCCTACGGCGGCGGCTGGCTGTTTCGCATGAAGCCCGGCAGTGCCGTCGACCTGGATGCCATGATGGACAGCGAGGCCTATGCGGGTTTTCTGGAAGCAGAGGATCACTAGTCCATCGAACAACAGTACAAACCGACTAACTACAGACTGACGGTACGACACGACCATGCCATTTATTCCGCATACAGAGACCGACCTGCGCGAAATGCTCGATGCAATCGGTGTCAGTGATATCGAAGACCTGTTTGACGAGATCCCCGACAGCCTGCGTATCGACAAACTGTCCGGTGTGCCGGACGGACTGAACGAGCAGGAAGTGACCCGGCTGATGATCGAGCGCGCCGAACAGGATGGGCGGCCGCTGTGCTTCATGGGCGCGGGTGCCTACGACCATCATGTTCCGGCCGCTGTCTGGGAAATCACGACGCGCGGAGAATTCTACAGTGCCTACACACCGTACCAGGCCGAGGCCAGCCAGGGCACCCTGCAGCTGATCTACGAGTACCAGACCATGATGGCCGGCCTGACCGGTCTCGATGTGTCGAATGCCTCCATGTACGACGGGGCCTCGGGCCTGGCCGAGGCCGTGCTGATGGCGATTCGCGGCAACCGCAAGTCGAAATCGGGGCGTGTACTGGTGCCGACCACGGTCCATCCTTACTACCGCAAGACCGCGCGCAGCATTGTGCACAACCAGGGTATCGAACTGATCGAACTGCCCTACAGTCCGGAAGGCGGCCATACGCTGGCAGAGACGCTGCGACAGTATGAGGGCGAAGACATCGCCGCACTGGTCATCCAGCAGCCGAACTTCTTCGGTATTCTGGAAGAGGTCGATCAACTGACGGACTGGGCGCACAACAACGGCGCCCTGGTCATCGGTATCGCCAACCCCGTTGCCATGGCACTGCTGAAACCGCCGGGCGAGTGGGGCGAGCAGGGTGCCGATATCGCCTGCGGCGAGGGGCAGCCACTGGGCGTGCCCATGATGGCCGGCGGACCGTACTTCGGTTACATGTGCTGCAAGCAGGCACTGGTGCGGCAGATGCCCGGCCGCATCGTCGGCCGCACCATCGATCGTGACGGGCGGGTGGGGTTTACCCTGACCCTGCAGGCACGTGAACAGCATATCCGGCGCTCCAAGGCGACCTCGAATATCTGCACCAACCAGGGACTGCTGGTCACGGCGGCCACCATCCACATGTCGCTGCTGGGCGCCGAAGGACTAAGGCGCGTGGCCAGCGCCTGTCATGCCAACACGCAGAAACTGGTCGCGGCACTGACGGCGAACGGGTGTGTGGAACCGGTATTCAACCGCCCGTATTTCCACGAGACGCCGCTGCGCTTCTCGTTGCCGCTGGAAGGGGTCATGCGCTCGCTGCATGCACACAATATCCTGCCGGGTTACAACCTGTCCGCTGATTATCCGGAGCTGGGTGATACCTTGCTGGTCTGTGCGACGGAAACGCGCACCGATGCGGACATCGCGTTGTATGCCGATCATCTGCACCGCGTGATCGATGCGCAAACGGCGGCGGGGTGTCCGGTAGAACCGAAAATGGCGTGAATGTTTATTTGAAGGATGAGTCAGCAGTTCCTCGGCAGTTAAATTATCTGGAAATATAAGCAGGAGAATAACGATGGCTAAAGTTACCCTGGACGGAAATGCATGTAATACCACCGGCGAACTGCCTGCAGTCGGCAGTGCAGCACCGGAAATCCAACTGGTCGACGGCAACCTGAAAGATGTACGGCTCGCCGACTACAGTGGCAAGCAGGTGCTGATGAATATCGTACCGAGTCTGGATACGCCGACCTGTGCGATTTCAACGAAGAAGTTCAACGAGCATGCAGCGAAACGGGACGATGTCGTCGTGCTGGTGATATCCGCCGACCTGCCGTTTGCCCAGGGGCGTTTCTGCGGTGCGGAAGAGCTTGAGGACGTCGTGCCCCTGTCGATGATGCGCAGCCGCGCATTCGCCAGGGATTACGGCGTGCTCATCACCGATGGCCCGCTGGCCGGGATCACGGCGCGCGCCGTGATTGTGCTGGATGCGGGCCACAAGGTCGCCTATACCGAGCTGGTGCGCGAGATAGCCGATGAACCGGATTACGAGGCCGCGCTGGCGGCTTTATAAACGAGTGCAGGAGCGGACGTTGTCCGCGAACAAACAATCGCAGCTGTTCGCGTATACCTGCGCTCCTGCAGTAATTAGACTGGACATATAAAATCAATGCTCATATTCGAACACTCCCGCCCCGGACGCCGTGCACTGGCCCAGGCGCCGCATCATTCTGAAGAAGTATCGGATATCCCCGCGGGGATGTTGCGCGACAACGAGCCGCTGTTGCCGGCCACGTCCGAGATGCAGGTCGTGCGCCACTACACGCGCCTGTCGCAGAAGAACTTCTCCATCGACACGCAGTTCTACCCGCTGGGCTCCTGCACCATGAAATACAATCCGCGTGCCTGTAACCGGCTGGCCATGCTGCCCGGTTTCCTGGCGCGCCATCCGCTGGCCCCGCCATCCATGGGCCAGGGTTTTCTCGGCTGCATGTACGAACTGCAGGAGATGCTCAAGGAAGTGACCGGCATGCCGGCGGTGTCGCTGACACCCGCGGCCGGTGCGCAGGGCGAGTTTACCGGCGTGGCGATGATTCGTGCCTACCATGATGCCAACGGTGATACCGAACGCGATGAAATCCTGGTGCCGGATGCCGCCCATGGCACCAATCCCGCAACCGCCGTGATGTGCGGCTACAAGGTGCGCGAGATACCGACGGATCGCCAGGGCGATGTCGACATGGAAGCGCTGAAACAGGCCGTCGGCCCGCAGACGGCCGGCATCATGCTGACCAATCCGTCCACGCTGGGTGTGTTCGAGCGCAAGATCGAGGAAATCGCCGCCCTGATCCACGAAGCCGGCGGGCTGCTGTACTACGATGGCGCCAATCTCAATGCCATCCTCGGCAAGGTGCGTCCGGGCGACATGGGTTTCGACGTCATTCACATGAACCTGCACAAGACCTTTTCCACGCCGCACGGCGGCGGCGGGCCGGGCGCCGGCCCGGTTGGCGTCAGCAAGCGGCTGGAGCCGTTCCTGCCGCTGCCGATCGTCGGCTTCGACGGGGATGAGTACTACTGGATTACCGAGGATGTGCGGCCGCAGAGCATCGGCCGCCTGTCGGCCTTCATGGGCAATGCGGGCGTGCTGATGCGCGCCTATATCTATGCGCGCATGCTGGGCAGGGAGGGTATGCACCGGGTTGCCGACTATGCCACGCTGAATGCCAACTACCTCATGGCCAGACTGGCCGGGGCAGGCTTCGATGTCGCCTACACGGGGCGGCGGGCGACACACGAGTTTATCGTGACGCTCAAGCGCCAGCACAAGGAGCTGGGTATCACGGCAATGGATTTTGCCAAGCGCCTGCTGGACTACGGCTACCATGCGCCGACCACCTATTTCCCGCTGCTGGTGCCGGAATGTCTGCTGATCGAGCCGACCGAGACCGAAACCCGGGAAGAGCTGGACGGATTCGTCGAGGCCATGATCAAGATCCAGCAGGAAGCGGAAAACAGCCCGGACCTCCTGAAGGAGGCGCCGCATACGCAGCCGGTGCGCCGTCTCGACGAGGTGCGTGCAGCCAAGCAGCTCGATCTGACGTGGAAGCCGGCGGCGGGTTGATTACCGAATCATGTATGTGCGTGAATCGGCAGCTGCAGGAGCGTACTGCGTGCGCGAACATATTAGAGTCATTCCCGCGCAGGCGGGAATCCAGTCCGTAACAGTGCAGGATTGTTTAAGGCTGGATCCCCGCCTGCGCGGGGATGACAATGGAGTAATTGCGGGTACTGACAACCAGGAAGTTTCGGATGCTATCCGCTCCTGCAGAATAAATTATTACCTGCGGTGATATACCCAGGACAAACACGGGATAAACAATGTCTGCACTGATCTGCGGTTCCTTCGCCTACGACACCATCATGGTGTTTCATGATCACTTCAAGAACCATATCCTGCCTGACAAGGTGCATATTCTGAATGTGTCCTTCATGGTCCCGGATATGCGCCGTGAATTCGGCGGTTGTGCCGGCAACATTGCCTACAATCTGAAACTGCTGGGCGGCGAGCCGCTGCCGATGGGCACCGTCGGTATCGATTTCGCGCCCTACGCCGAGTGGATGGACCGCCACGGCATCGACCGTCGCTATGTGCGCCTCGTCGACGGGACCTATACCGCGCAGGCGTTTATCACCACCGACCAGGACGATAACCAGATCACGGCCTTTCACCCGGGTGCGATGGATCTGGCGCACCTGAACAGTACCGATGAGGCAGATGGCATCACGATCGGCATCGTCTCGCCGGACGGTCGCCAGGGTATGCTCGATCACGTGGAGCAGTTCGCCACCAACGGGATCCCGTTCATATTCGATCCCGGGCAGGGCCTGCCCATGTTCGATGGCGATGATCTCAGGGACTTTATCGACAAGGCCAACTGGGTCAGCGTGAACGACTACGAACTGCAGTTGATGCAGGACCGTACCGGCCTGTCACCGCACGAGATTGCCGAGCGTGTCGAGGCGCTGATCGTAACGCTGGGCGGGGAGGGTTCGCACATCTACACGCAGGACCAGCGCATCGATATCCCGGCCGCGCCGGCGTCGGCACTCAATGACCCGACCGGCTGCGGCGATGCCTACCGGGCCGGTCTGCTGTTCGGCCTGATGAATAACCTGGACTGGGAGACGACCGGGCGTATTGCCGCGCTCATGGGTGCCATCAAGATGGAGCATCATGGTACGCAGAATCACAGCTTCACGGCGGATGAATTCAGATCACGTTACCGGGAAACTTTCGACATGGACATACAGGCCTGATTGTTTCCGGGGGCCTGCCGGCGCCCTCATTTCGACGACCGCATGCAAATGCCGGGACCGGGGCTGGCCCGGTCTTCAATTGACGTATTTTCAGTGCTTTTATTTGTCGATGTGTTTGATGTAGCGCGGGTGGTCGATCTGCTCGAGCTGCATGGATGTGCCGTCGATGGTGAAGCTTGTATCACTGCCCGCAACGGTCAGCTTGCAACGGGTGTCCCCGTGCCAGTCGATCGGCAGCGGGGCGTGGTCCCGGTAGGTGAAAATATTGTTGACCAGGTCACCGCCGCTGATCTCGCACGGACACCCGGGCAGCTGCCCCGTCAGTTCCATACCCCCCACAGTCAGCCTGACGGCCTGCGTCCACAGGGAATCCTGGAAGGTGCCTTCCATTTCCTGGACGAGATGCACCTGTGAGAAGTGCAGCGTGAGCGAATCACCGGACTGTTCGATGGATTCGAGCTGTGCACCGGGCAGTTGTAAAATTTGTGTCGTGTCACTCATGTGTGCTGTTTGTTATTGCATCCCCGCAAGGGGCCTTGTGACGAGGCAGTCTCCGGCCAACGGTTCGCGATCAGGAGATTGCCACGCTTCGCTCGCAATGTCTGCAGTCATTTAACTATACAGCCGGCTTCAGGCCAATTGCCTGTTCAAATGCATCCCGTTCACTGAGCGGTGCGTCACAGCTCATGCCGTTGCAGATATAGGCCAGCGTGTGGCCCGCTACTGCGCGGGCACCCAGTGCGCCGGGCAGGGCGGTCACGTCATCCGGTATCGCCAGCGTACAGCGGGCCGGTGCGTAGGGCCGGGCGGACTGTTTGCGCCATGCCTCGAGTTCCTCGCCCTGGCCGCGGATGATGACCGCCTGCCAGGGAAACAGCAACTCCTCCAGCGCGACCAGCAGGCTGGTGTGACCGTGCGGCATGGACTCGATGCCGGACCAGACAGACCTGAGCGTGCGTTCGGCGGCCTCCAGGTAGCGCGCCTCCCCCAGCAGGTGGCCGAGGCGTCCGAACACCCTGGCGGCGATGCCGTTGCCCGAGGGGGTTGCATCGTCGTGGTTGGGTTTCGGCCGCTGGATCAGCTGTTCGTGGTCATCCGAGGTAAAGAAGAAGCCGCCTGCCGGGTCGCTGAAGTGTGCCAGTACCGCCTCGGCCAGTTCGACGGCAAAGGCCAGGTCGCCGTCCCGCCAGCGCACCTGCAGCAGTTCCAGGATGGCGTCGACCAGGTAGACGTAATCGTCCAGGTAGGCATTCAGGTGTGCGCGGCCGTCCTTGCAGGTGGCCAGCAGGCGGCCGTCGCGCCACAGCGTCGTGCGGATGAAATCCAGCGCCCGTTCCGCCGAGTCAATCCATGCCGGTTCGTCCAGGTGGCGGCCGGCGATCGCCATGCCGCGTATCATCAGGCCGTTCCAGGATGTCAGTACCTTGTCGTCGCGGCCCGGCCGGATGCGCTGTTCGCGTGCCTCGAAGAGAATGGTGTGCGCCCGGTCCAGGGTCTCCTCGACGGCCTCCAGACTGAGCGAGAACTCTTCCGCCAGCTGGTCGCGGGTGCGATAGACATGCAGGTGCCAGTGACCCTCGAAATTGGCGTCACGGTCGAGCCCGTAGCGCCGCGCGAACAGCCGGTAGTCGTCTGCATCGAGCAGCGCGCGCACGGCATCCGGCGTCCACACGTAAAACCGGCCTTCCTCGCCCTCCGAGTCGGCGTCCAGGCTGGAGTAGTAACCGCCTTCCGGCGCCTGCATTTCCCGCATGACCCAGGCGGCGGTTTGCCGGGCGGTGCGTGCGAACAGCGGGCTGCCGGTTGCCGCCCAGGCCTCGCCGTACAGCGCCAGCAGCGCGCCATTGTCATAGAGCATTTTCTCGAAATGCGGGATCATCCAGTGATTGTCGACAGAGTAACGGCAGAAGCCGCCACCGAGCTGGTCGAACAGGCCGCCGCGCGCCATTTTCTCCAGCGAGAATACCGCCATGTGCAGGGCGCG
>JABDRC010000194.1 GCA_013041945.1 Halobacteria archaeon | reverse complement strand
TTCTGCATCCATTTACTCCCGCCCCTGCATACTCTAGGGTAGTAGGCCCTCCAGTGTAAGGGGCTGCGCACTGAAATCATTGTGACGAAGCCTTGTAATCACGCAACCAAACTAATGTAAAGCAGGAGACATACCATGGATCTGATGAGTCTGGGAAAACAATTGCTGGCCAGCAAGCTGGGCAGTGGCGCGGATTCGGGAGCGCTTTCATCCGCACTGGGCGGCCTGTTGTCCGGCAATGACGGAAAAACCGATCTGGGCGGAATCATCTCGGCCATGCAGGACAAGGGGCTGGGATCAGTTGCCGAGTCCTGGCTGGGTGATGGCAGCAATGAAGACATCTCCAGCGAGCAGGTGCGGGAAGTCGTCGGCAGCGACAAGATTGCCGCCATGGCCTCGGAACTCAACACCGATGAAGGTTCGTTGCTGGATGGCCTGAAAGATGCGATACCGCAGATGGTCGACAAATCCAGCAGCGGCGGCTCATTACTGGACAGTGCCGGCGGACTGCTGGGCATGGCGAAGAAACTTTTCTAGAATACTTGTACGATGTAGAGGCGTGCATGTAGTCCGGGGAAGGTGACCGCCGTGTATTTTCTGTCAATGCGTAAAACACACCCTGCATCTGTCGGGAGATGATATTCATGACAGTTGCCTGCCGGTGCCGGCATGTCCTGAAAGTGTTGCTCACCGGGGTACTGTTGCTGGCCCCGGGAGCAACCGTTTGCGTTGCGGCTGATTTCACTGCGACCATCCAGGCCCTGCAGGAACGCTACCAGGATGAGGTAGAGGCGCACGCTTCCTACGGTAAATTTTCGAACAAGGCCCTGGCGGAGGATTACCCCAACAGCGCCTACCTGTTCAAATCACTGGCCGCCTCCGAGGCCATTCATGCACGCAACTTCAAACGCATACTCGACTCACTCGGTGTCGAGGTGCCCCGGGAGCAGCTGCAGCTGAGGCCGGTGGAAAGCACCAAGTCAAACATCATGCACGCCACCGGGGTCGAGGCCGACGAGATTGACCACCAGTACCCGGCCATCCTGGAGCGCATCAAGCCGGAAAACCACCAGGAGGCGATCGATAACCTGACCTGGGCCTGGGAGGCGGAGAAGCAGCACCGGGACCTGCTGGGGCGCATGCAGGATGCCGCAAAGAAGTGGTTCAGGTTCCTGATCGCCCATATCGAAGGCGAGTTCGTGGACTATCATGTTTGCCAGATCTGCGGGTCCACGCTGGTCGAGCGCCCCGCCGCGCACTGTCCCGTCTGTGGCCGGCCGGCCAGCCACTATCAGCTGATCCCCTATGTCGCCGCCGAACGGGCGGAACCTGAAGAAGAATTCTAGCCCGGGACCCGGCGCTTTCCATCCCGGCGTTCATCGGCCCGGGACGCCCGGGCCCGTCCCGGAAAAAGGCCCCTTTCTCACCCCCCCGATACCTGTCTCCCCTGACCCGGACTATACTGGGCATTAACAGGGAAATCGCCACACATAACCCGGGGCAGCCTGTGGCCTGCCTCTGATCCTGTCCATAACAAGGAGATAACAATGAAACTTGTATACGATGTCATCGAAGATGCCTATGACGATACCACCCACATCAGGACCATGACCGAACAGGCGCAGACGCCGTCCGGTGGCTGGCTGATCAGGACCACATTATATTCGCCGCACCATATCAGCATGAATGTCACCCACCTTTGCAAGAAGAAAAAGAAGAAAAAAATGTACGACGCATTGCGCTAGGGATCACGAAACCGGGAGGCAACAACCATGCGGCCATGTACCCGTCTGTTCATTACCTGTGCACTGTTCGCAGCATGGCTGCCTGCGGCTGCCTGGAGCCACGACAGTTTTGTTTACTCTACCGACCGGGTTTACCGTCCTGATGCAGGACCCGCGGGTGGCAATCGCGACGCAGGCTCACTGCGCCTGCAAAGGGGAATGACCAGGACCGGTTATTTCGTACGCGTCTACCTCGATGGACTGCGCACCGAAGATGTCGAGGTCGTCCCCTGGCGCAACCGCCTGGTCGTGCAAGTCGAACGGGGTGGCCGGCAGGGACAGTATGCCCGCGGAGCCGGCGTCTCACGCTGGCACATGCGATTCCGCAAGCAACTGCGGCTCCCTTTCGACGCTGACTGGCGCCGCATGACGAAGAGCACAAACAACGGCATCATGGAAATCCGTATACCGAGGAGAAGTCGCCACAC
>JABDRC010000192.1 GCA_013041945.1 Halobacteria archaeon | reverse complement strand
GGTCTGGAGTTTGATTTCGGCAACAACGACTCCGACGGCAATGGCACCCTCAACGAGGAAGAGTATCAGGCGGCGCTCGACGCAGAGTGCGCCTGACCCAGGCAGCGTCGCGGCTGCGTGCCGTCGCTTGAACCTCGCAGCCCCCGGTGCGCCGGGGGCTGTTGCGTTTTGCGGCTGCTGAAAGAGCCACTGCAAGAATCGGGTGGCGCCCCGATGTCGGCCGGCTAAAGTCAGGCCATGGGCAGTAAAAACAACGCTACCGCCATGTCAGCGAAGTCGTCCGCCGCCGAGGAAAACTACACCCGGATAGAGCAGGCGATCACCTTTCTGCGGGCCCACCGCGCCGAGCAGCCGGAACTGCGCGATCTTGCCGCTCATATCCAGCTGAGCGAATCTCATGCGCAGCGCCTGTTCGCTCGATGGGCCGGGATCAGCCCCAAGCGCTTCCTTCAGTTTTTGACGGTCGAACACGCCAAGCGGCGGATGGCCCAGACGGCCGATCTGTTGGGGATTTCGCTCGATGCCGGACTGTCGGGCCCCGGCCGCCTGCACGATCTTTTTGTGAACATGGAGGCCATGTCCCCGGGTGAGTTCAGGCGCGCCGCGGCCGGGATGGTCATCCGTTTCGGTGTCGGACAGACGCCCTTTGGACATGCGCTGATTGCCTCGACTGCCCGCGGCATCTGCCATATGTCCTTTGTCGATCTGCAGGAAAAGGAGGTCGCCGCAGCGGCGCTGCGCCAATCCTGGCCCGAGGCCTGCCTGGAAGAGGACGCGGCCGGCAGTGCGGCATTGCTGAGCCGTATTTTTACGCCGCAGCCCGGGGACGGGGCTCGCTTGTCGCTATGGGTCAGCGGAACAAATTTTCAGATCCAGGTGTGGCGGGCTCTGCTGCAGGTCCCGTTCGCAGGGCTGCTGAGCTACCGGCAGCTGGCCGGACTGCTGGGCCGGCCTGGCGCCGCCCGCGCGGTGGGCAGTGCCGTCGCGCGCAACCGTGTCGCCTATCTGATCCCCTGTCATCGCATCTTGCGGGGCTCTGGCGAGTTCGGCGTCTATCATTGGGGCGATCAGCGCAAGGCGGCGATCTGCGGCTGGGAGGCTGCAGCCTTGGACCGGGCGACCGGGGTTTAGCCGCCGGGCGGGGAATCACCACCTCTTTCAACCCAGGTCCTTCGGTCCCTCGAACTGACCCGGGGGACGGGGTCCCGGCGTGAAAGGGATCGCTCGCTCGCCCGCCGTCCGATTGGGCGTGGCTCTTCCCGGCGCCGAAACGTCCATTCCCCGAACGCGTCTCCACAGCCAGTCCAGGCCGGGCTCGATCGGCATGCGGTTGGTTATGCGCATCGGGGAGATCGGAACCAGCGGCTCGCTGTGATGCTGCGCGAATGCAAAGGCGAAAGCGTAGTAGGGATGCTGGCCCATGCGCAGGTCGGTGATCCGGATGTGTCGGCCGTCATCGGCAAGGCTGTAAAAGCCTTTCGAGAAGGCCCTGATCAGGTTCGCATCCTCGAAGCCGCTGGTTCGCCGGTCGAGGTCATTGCGCCGCGGAAAGCTTTCAAACAGGATCGGGCGCGACGGCTCCTGGAGGGGGTCGAGCAGTGAATAGAATCCCTCCTGATAACGGTCGTCATGCAGCAGCACGACGCGCCAGAGCAGCGTGTTGAAAGGCGTCGGGGTAACCAGTATCCGGTCAGGCGACAGCGATCGCGCCTCGGGGGCGGCCTGTATCCGGTTCAGGACGTGCGCCTGGGCACCGACAGACCAGACTGCGTACAGTGTAGAGACGGCCAGGCCGGCAGCGTTCCAGCGCAGCCGATTCGGCCGGCGCAACAGCATGGTCAGTATCAGGCCCAGCAAAAGTGGCAGGGTGTACATCGGGTCGATAATGAACAGGCTGCCGAGGCCGAAAGGATGGTTGCTGAAAGGCAGGGCGAGCTGTGTTCCATAGATCGTCATCGCGTCGAGAATGGAGTGGGTGAACAGGCCGAGAAGCACCATCATCCACCAGCGCACGAACAACGCATTGCTGCGCGTCAGCAGCGCCAACACGCCGGCGATAAGCGGTGCGGCGAGCATTTGCCAGAAGAGCGCGTGAGTCTCGGCCCGGTGCAGTACCATGTTGCGGATCGGGTCGCCTTCGTCGATGACCACATCCAGATCTGGCAGGGTACCGATCGCGGCGCCGACAAGAGCCGACTGCCAAACCGGGCGGGTGCGCCCCATGACGGCCACGCCGACGGCAGCACCCAAGGCGGCCTGGCTGACTGAATCCACTCGATTTCTCCTTTGTGCGTTTGCCGGCAGATTACCCCGTCCCGTCACGCGGCAAACCTGCATTTTGTGGGGGCTATGTCTTGCCGAAGCCGGCGCGTCGTCAGGCTTGAGCGCATCTCCCTTTGGATTTGCGATGCCACCCGTATGGAGGGTGGGGTTTTCCACCCTGCAGGCGATTTGTTAGCGGAACAAATTCAGCCTAGAGTTGCCGGAGTGCAGGTGCATCACCGGCTCACCGCTCTATTTTGCCGGCAGACAACAAGAAGCAGAAAATCCATACGGAGGCGTCACATGACCGAGCCCTATATAGCGGATACCAAACCGAAGGCAATCGAACTCAAAGGCGGTGAGACCGTGTGGTGGTGTACCTGCGGCCGCTCCAAGAGTCAGCCTTTCTGCGACGGGTCGCACAAGGGCAGTGATTTCACGCCGATGAAGTTCACGGCTGAAAAAGACGACACTTATTACTTCTGCGCATGCAAACAGACG
>JABDRC010000191.1 GCA_013041945.1 Halobacteria archaeon | reverse complement strand
CCTAGCGATGCATGTACGGAATAAAACGACGACCGGCCTGATCGCGCTTGGACTCGCCAAGCTGCTCCTGGTGGCGCAGCATGGCCAGATGTCCCTGGTATTCGGCCAGGTCCTCTTGCCAGTTGATGCAGCCGCGCAGCAGCCCGATCAGCACGAGACTGCCGACCAGCAGCGCCGCGATGATTTCGTGATAGGGGAATTGCTCGTGGTAGAGGGCCATCGTCAGGCCGATGCACAGCAGTGCGGGGAACTGCATGCCGTTGACGAATGCGCCTTTTACGATATGAATGACGAGTCTTAAGGCGCCGGGCCTGGGAGGGGTCCGGCTGCCGGCTGCACTGTGTACCTTGTGCTGCTGCATCTCATGTTCTCCGTTTTATTGGTATTATTTCTGCCTACAAGGGACAGGGTAACGGGCGACTGCCGGTTCGTAAATTGTCCTTAGGTACTAGGATTCCTGTTCATTCATGCTGAACGGTGCGGCCAGTGGTTCGCCGATGAACACGCCCTGGCCTGGCCACTCGACGCTTTTCCAGTAGGCCTCGATCAGGGTTTCACCGTCCAGGTAGCGGTCGATGACGATGTCCGGACGCGGGAATTTCTGCGGAAAATTGCAGGGTTCGGTTACTGCACCGTAGCTACCACTTGCCCCGGCCTCTAGCCAGCGCAGGCTGCTCATCTGCCGGCCTGCCGAGTCCAGTCGTCCACCGGCCGAGGTGAGATGATCGGCGATCGCCCCGGGCAGGAACGTATTGGTCTCGAGTTTGCCCACGCGGGCAAGTCCGGTGAAATAAAACAGGACATCGTCGCGGTACTGCAGGATATCGCGCGATATGACCTGTAACCGGAAACGGTCTGCCTGCATCAGGCGAATGCCGTTGTAGTAACGCGCGCGCACGTTCCGCGCCCGGTCACTGCTGCTGACAAGATATCCTGTACCCGCGGGCATGGTTCCGTCTGCAGCCACTCCCCGGTCGATCAGTGCCTTGACCGAGTCGAGGTCCTGCCCTGCCAGCAGCATGGCCGGGCGCCAGCCGAAATCATCCCGTGGGCGCCGGCTGCGGCTGTCGAAATAGGGGTTTGCACGTGTCGCTTTGCAGGTTGCCGCACAAAAACCGGCATCGAATCCGGCCGCAAAGGCGGTTGTCATGGACATGCAGCCGACCCGGAAGGGCACTGTCCAGGCCAGTGCATAGACTTGCACACTGGCGGGGGTCTGCCGTTCAACGCTTGCGCGGATGGGGCGGAAATCCTCCGGCCGCATGACATTGTCGCCCGGCCTGAACGTCACGTGAATGACATTGGCGGACGGGATCTGCCGCCTGTCGACATAGTAGTCGGCGATCTGCATGCTGAGCGGGTCGCGTGTATTGACGATCAGCGCCAGGTGTTCGGGGCCGAGACCGGGCGCTGGTGGTTCATCCGGGGCTACAGGTGTACCCGGATCACATGCAGACAGGAGTAACAGCAGTAATGGCGCCAGGGCAGCAGGCCGCCGGTTTGCCTGTCCGGCACGTGCCAGGGACATGCCGTGCACTCAGTTTCTGGCGGCCGCGAAATCCACCATGCGCTGCGTGGCCCTGAGTGCCCTGACACGGATGTCCTCGGGCACATGGATCTCATTGCTGCCGTTTTTCAGGACATCGGCCAGATTGCGCAGATGATTCATCGCCATCCAGGGGCAGTGTGCACAGCTTTCGCAGGTTGCACCTTCACCGGCGGACGGTGCTTCCATGAAGATCTTGTCCGGTGCGGCCTGGCGCATCTTGTAGAAGATGCCGTTGTCGGTGGCAACGATAAACCGGGGGTTGGGCAGCTCCCTCGCGGCATTGATGAGCTGCGTGGTCGATCCGACCACATCGGCAAGCGCGATCACGCTGTCGGGCGACTCGGGGTGTACGAGGATGGCGGCATCGGGATAGTGGTTGACCATGTTCTGGATGGCTTCGGCCTTGAAGCGTTCGTGTACGATGCAGCTGGCCTGCCACAGCAGCATGTCTGCACCGGTAACGCGCTGGACATAGTTGCCAAGGAACCGGTCCGGCGCCCAGAGAACCTTCTTGCCCTGTTCCTTGAGGTGCCGGACCACGTCGACGGCTATGCTGGACGTGACCACCCAGTCCGCCCGCGCCTTGACCTCGGCACAGGTGTTGGCATAAACGACGACCGTTCGATCGGGGTGGGCATCGCAGAAGGGTATGAATTTTTCCGGCGGACAGCCGAGATCGAGTGAACATTCGGCCTGCAGGGTCGGCATCAGTACACGCTTCTCGGGATTGAGGATCTTGGCGGTCTCCCCCATGAAGCGCACACCCGCAACCACCAGTGTACTGGCCGGGTGGCGGTTGCCGAAGCGCGCCATTTCGAGCGAATCGGCCACCGTGCCGCCGGTTTCGTCGGCGATCATCTGCAGGTCTTCATCGGTGTAATAATGCGCCACCAGTACCGCGTCCTTTTCCCTGAGCAGCGTCCTGATCTCGCTGACCAGGGTCTCGCGTTCGCCCGGTGCATAGTCGGGCACGCCCACGCTGCCGGGCAGCGGGTAGACCGGTTCCGTCAGGATGGGTGGTATGTCTGTTTCCTGGTCTGGACTCATACGTGCTGCATTCCGCTGCAGGGTTTCTTCCCGATATATTATACAACTTGCTGATTTACAGATTCCCCGGGCCTGGCCAGGGCAAGCGGGCAGTCAGGTTTGTGTGCTGATCTGTTCAAGGAGCCCGGCGGCTTCCGCATCGCCCTGATCAGCCGCCTTTTGCAACCACTGGCGTGCGGCATCCGGGTCGCGCGGCACGCCGTGGCCGCCCATGTACATCATGCCCAGATTGGTCTGGGCATCCACAAAGCCCTGTTCGGCGGCTTCCCGGTACCACTGCGCGGCCATGGCCAGGTCGCGCTCCCTGCCGGCGCCTTCATCGTACATAACGCCCAGATTGTACTGCGCCTCGGCATCACCGAGCTCCGCCAGCGGCAGCCACTCTTCGTAGGCCGCGTCGTAATCACCTTTCAGGTAGGACTGATAGCCACCGCCGAGGATGGTCCATGTCGGCATGCCGGCCATCAGGCGGGGGTGAAAGCCATGTTAATCATCGACATGCGGGACATTCTAATCGCATTGTCAAGATAAAGTATAGCCAATGGTGGGTAGGGCCCATAAAATGAGACTATTGCCGGGGATGAATTCCGGCAGCAGGCACGTGGACGTGAAAGCACAAGCGGCATTTCAGGTCTCTTTTATAACTGTATGAATGTGGTCCCGGCAATGTACCGTGTTTCCAAGTCTGTCGCCTTCTGTTACGGACACCGCCTGCTGAATTACCAGGGCAAGTGCGCGCATCTCCACGGGCACAATGCACGTGCCGTCATCACGCTCGAGAGCGGGCAGCTGGACGCGCTCGGCATGGTGGAGGACTTCAGTCATGTGAAGCGGCTGGTGTGGGACTGGCTCGATGCCGAAATCGACCACACCCTGTTGTTGCACCGGGACGATCCCGTCCTGCCGGTGCTGCAGGCGGCCGGGGAGCGTGTACGGGTGACCGATTTCAATCCGACCGCGGAAAACATCGCCCGCATGATCTATGACCATGTCGCGGCCGAAGGATATCCGGTCGTTGATGTGACCCTGTGGGAAACCGAAACGAGTTACGCCAGTTACCGGCGGGTGGATTGAGCAAGGTGAGGGCCGGACCGGATTACCTGTGACTATTGAAATAAACAAAACAGGTTACAAGTGCATGTACCGGGTTATTCTTGCCTTGCTGCTGTTTCCGGCCACCCCGTGGGCTGCGGTTGACGCAATCGATGCGGGCGAGGATTACCTGCAGTTCAACGACCAGCCGCTGGAAGAACCGCTCACCTTTCCCGACTGGTTCAAGCTCAGCTTCCTTGATATGGCGGAAGACCTGGCCGAGGCCAGGGCGGCCGGCAAGGCCGGCCTGATCATCTACTATGGGCAAAAGTACTGCGCCTATTGCCGGCAGTTCCTCGAGAAGGACCTTGCAAGGGAGGACATCAGGAGCTACATGCTGGAACACTACGATGTGATCGGCATCGATATTCATGGACATCGCATGGTTACGGATACCGCCGGCAACACAATGAACGAGGCCCGGCATGCGGTGCAGCAGGCAACCAACTTTACGCCCTCGGTCGTGTTTTACACGACCGGGGGAGAGGAAGCGCTGCGCCTGCGCGGCTACTACCCCCCGTACCGCTTCAGGGCCGCGCTGGAATATGTTGCGGACGGCCACTTCCGTAACGAGCGCTTCCGCGAATACCTGGCGCGGGCGGATGTCCCGCTGATTTTCGAGCCGGGGGACCTGAGTGAAGAGCCGTTTTTCCTCGCGGGACCGTACATGCTGGACCGGAGCCGGATCAGGGGGGAGCGGCCGCTGGTGGTGTTTTTCGAACAGGGCAATTGCCATGCCTGTGACATTCTGCATACCGGGCCGCTACAGGACGAGCAGATCCGCTCGCGCCTGGAGCAGTTGGAAACGGTACAGCTCTCGTACTGGTCGGATACCCCGGTGATTACGCCGGCCGGTGAACGAACGACGGCCAGGAAGTGGGCGGAGCAGCTCGGTCTTTTCTACACGCCGACACTGATCTTTTTCGATACGGACGGCACCGAGATCATACGGGTCGACTCGGTCGTGCAGTTCTATCGCCTGCGTAATGTGCTCGATTATATCCTGACCGGCGGATACCGCCGTTATGCCACGTTCCAGCGCTGGCGCGAATCGCGCCGTCCGCAAGTGTTCCTCGAATAAGGGACGCTGCTGTCAGCCGGGACCGGGCGGCCGCTGCAGGCTAGTTGTCCTGCCAGCGCCGGAAGATCAGTGTGGCGTTGGTGCCGCCAAAGCCGAAGCTGTTGGACATCATGATATTGGTTCCGGCATTGTCGATGTGTTCACGAATGATCGGGAAGTCGGCACCCAGCGGGTCGATTTCGCTGATATTGGCGGACGCGCACAGGAAGTCCTCCTGCATCATGAGCAGGGAAAAGATCGTCTCGTGGACGCCGGCGGCACCAAGCGAGTGACCTGACAGCGCCTTGGTCGAATTGATCTTCGGGATGTTGTCGCCAAACACCGTGCGTACCGCTTCCAGTTCGCGCATGTCGCCGACCGGAGTGCTGGTGCCGTGCGCATTGATGTAGTCGACCGGCTCGTCTACGGTTTTAAGTGCCTGCTGCATGCAGCGAGCGGCACCTTCGCCGGACGGCTGTACCATGTCATAACCGTCTGATGTGGCGCCGTAGCCGACCACCTCGGCATAGATCTTTGCGCCGCGTGCCCTGGCATGCTCCAGTTCCTCGAGGACCACCATGCCGCCTCCGCCGGCGATGACAAAACCATCGCGGGTGACGTCGTATGGACGGGAGGCGGTCTCAGGCGCGTCGTTGTACTTGGATGACAAGGCACCCATTGCGTCGAACATCAGGGTCAGCGTCCAGTGCAGCTCTTCGCCGCCGCCGGCGAACACGATATCCTGCTTGTCGAACTGGATCAGTTCATAGCCGTTACCGATGCAATGCGCACTGGTGGAGCAGGCCGAACTGATCGAGTAATTGACGCCGTGTATCCTGAAGGGGGTAGCTAGGCAGGCGGAGTTGGTGCTCGACATGGTCCTCGGCACCATGTACGGGCCGACGCGCCGCAGACCTTTTTCGCGCAGCAGGTCGACGGCCAGGGCGACATTCTCGGTGGAGGCCCCGCCCGATCCCGCAATCAGGCCGGTGCGTTCATTGGATACCATGTCTTCGGGGAGGCCGGAATCATTGACGGCTTCCTGCATGGCGATGTAATTGTACGCTGCGCTGTTGCCCATGAACCGGCGCAGCTTGCGGTCGATGAGTTCAGCTGTATCGATATTGACTGTGCCGGCGATGTGGCTGCGAAAGCCGAGCTCGCGGTATTCATCGACATACTCGATACCCGAACGGCCAGAGCGGAGCGAATCCGTCACTTCATTAGTGTTGTTCCCGATGCTTGAAACGATGCCCAACCCGGTAACTACGACACGACGCATAATCCAGTTCCTAAAAGTTTTCTGTTGATGTGAAGAGGCCGACACGAAGGTTGGCGGCAGTGTAGATTTCGCGGCCGTCGACTTCCATGATGCCGTCGGCAATGCCCATATTCAGTTTGCGTTGAATGACACGCTTCATGCTGATGCGATAGGTTATCAAACTGTTTTTCGGTGTGACCTGGCCGGTGAACTTGACCTCGCCGGCGCCCAGGGCGCGGCCCCGGCCCGGGCTGCCGGCCCAGCCGAGGTAAAAACCCACCAGTTGCCACATGGCATCGAGTCCAAGACAGCCCGGCATGACGGGATCATTCTCGAAGTGACATTCGAAAAACCACAGGTCGGGTTTGACATCAAGTTCCGCAACAATCTCGCCCTTGCCGTTTTCACCGCCATTGTTGGTGATGCTGATGATGCGGTCGAACATCAGCATCGGGGGTAGCGGGAGCTGGGCATTCCCGGGCCCGAACAGGTGTGCATGTCCACAGTCGAGCAGTTCTTCGTAGGTGTAGCTGTTTTTGCCCCTGGCTGCTGACGGGGCGCCGGTCTGGCCTGATTGAGTCATGGGAAATGCATAACCTGATTGATAGCAAGTCGCGTATTCTAGTCTATTTTGCGCCCGCTTGTATGCCGGCCCGGGCAGCGCCGCTGCCGGTGCAGCCGCTGATGCCGGCTAGTCCCTGAAATTGATGTACTGCAGCGGGAGTCCTGGCGAGGATTCTTTCAAGTAACTGATTATATTCTGTAAATCGTCACGTTTCTTGCCGCTCACGCGGAGCTTGTCACCCTGTATGCTGGCCTGCACCCTGATCCTGGTGGCCTTGATCTGCTTGACCAGCTGGCGGGCGGTATCCTGGTCGATGCCATGACGCACGCTGATGTCCATGCTTGCCTTGTTGCCGCTGACGGTGACTTCGCCTTCGCTGAGAGCGGCAATATCGACGCCACGCCTGGCCATTTTTTTGTGCAGGATGTCGAGCACCTGGCGGATCTGGAATTCATTGTCGCCGTGAATCGTCAGGAGGTGATCGTTCTGCTCGACGCGTGCACCGGAGCCCTTGAAATCGAAGCGGTTGGCTACCTCGCGGTTGGCCTGGTCAACCGCGTTGGTGATTTCATGAAGGTCGACTTCGGAAACAACGTCAAAGGAAGGCATCCCGGTCTCCATGCGGCCTGAGTGAGTGATATTACAGGCACAGGATTATAGTGAATCCGGGCGGTCTGTGGAATGTACCAGCCGACTGTCAGGCAGACCGGGTGTGTTCGGCTCAGTCTTTGCGCCTGAACCACGGGAACAGACGGGACAGCAGGCCGCGGCGACGTTTCCGGTTTCCACCCCGGGGACCTGCGCCCGCCGACGCTGATGTTTCTGCATCGGTCTCGCCTCTTTCTGCCGCTTCTTTGGCTGCAGCAGCCATAGCCGCCTTCGTCATTTCCGCATGTTCATCCGGTGAGTAGTAGTCATCCGGCACGGTGATGACGATCGTTTCCTCTTCTTCGATGGCGCTGGGGGCAAACGGTGTTTTCACGGCCGTGTCTTCCCCGGTACCCACCAGCTCGAGGTCCGGCAGTGGCTCCATTACGGCCTCGGGCATTGCGTCGGCCGGGTCAGGCTCGACGGAATCGTAAGTGATCTCCGGCGCTGGCGCCGGCTGGCTGGCCTGTGCATGTACGGCCTGGTTGCCACCCAGGCGTGCGGCCTCCTGCAGATTACCGGTTGCCGATGACAGCATCGATTCGAAACTGGTCGCAGCGCTCAGCTCCGGTGCGGCGACACCGATGCTGACAGACAGGCGGACCGTTGTGTCGTTGATTTTCAGGTCTCGTGCGTGGACGTCATGGATGATGCGGTCCGCCAGGTTGCGGATACCGTCGTTACTCATGCCCGGCAGGAGCAGCGCAAACCTCGAACTCCCGATGCGTGCGGCCATATCCTCCTGCCGGATACAGGCAGACAGGACATCGGCGACTGACTTGACGGAGGACATGGTTGCAGTATCTCCATGCTGCTTGAAAATCTCGCCGAAATCATCGATATCGATAAAGAACAGCGCAAGTGCAGATTCATGCCGTACGGAATAGGCAAGGAGTTCCTGTCCCCGCTCCATGAACGCGGTTTCGTTGGGCAGTCCGGACGACGGGTCGACCAGCGCCTGGTCCTCCAGTGTCATGGTTTCCTGTGTCAGGGTCTGTTCGGTGCTGTAGGCGTCGGCATGTGCCTGGGTTCTGGCGAGCAGGTGGACGGCATCGAACGGCTTGCCGATAAAATCCGTCGCACCGGCCTCGGTTGCACGCTGCATGGTCGCCTCGGAATCGTTGGCGCCGGTGATAATGATGACCGGCAGGTCGCGTACATGGGGCAGGTGCGAGCCGCGGATCTTCTCCAGCAACCCGAAGCCGTCCATACCCGGCATGGTGAGGTCGGATACCACCAGCGAGAAGGGGGGCTCGTCGGACAGGATTTCCCACGCGCTGTTTCCGTCCAGGGCCTCTACTGTCTCGAAATGATTTTGCAGGATCTTCCGTGCGGTAACCCGGATTACCTTGGAGTCATCCACAATGAGGAGGCGCTGCTTGTTGCCGGGTGTATTGCTCATCTGGTTGTCCATGGTTGGCTCATGGGTGCGTATCGGCTACACCCGGCGATTCTTTACCGGATGGGCAGGCGGGGGAAGGCCGCCCGCAGGAGGGCTGCGGGGCGAAAATACCTGTCCGAACCGGTTGTTGCGATGCGGAGGTGCTATCATGGTGCAGAGGGCATGCCCCCCTGTTCAGTGCGCCACGGCCCTGCCGATTCAGGGGTGAGGCCGGCGCCAGGCTGCGGGTACGCCGCGTGGCCGGTAAATAGCGGATAGCAGACCGGAATGAATCACCTGATCAAGGATGGTTTCGCGAAAATCCTGGCGTTCGTCTGGGATGACGACCTGCGCCGCCTGGCAGGCCCGCGCCGCGTTTTGGTGTTCGTTTTGCGCGTCACGCACATGCTGTTCAAGGAGTTGCTCGGCGGCCAACTGAACCTGCGCGCCATGAGCCTGGTGTATACCACCCTGCTGTCGATCGTTCCGTTGCTGGCGGTCAGTTTCTCGGTCCTGAAAGGCTTCGGCTACCATGAGCGGCTGGAGACTTATCTGTTCGACATCGTGTTCGAGCCACTTGGTCCGAGCGGTGCCGAGGTTGCAGAAACGATCACTGGCTTTGTAGCGAACGTCAAGGTCGGCATGCTGGGCTCGCTTGGTT
>JABDRC010000178.1 GCA_013041945.1 Halobacteria archaeon | reverse complement strand
GGTGAATTTACACTGAATACTTGTAACTATGACTGGATTCTCGCCTGGTCGCTGCCGGCAGCCTGCCTCTCGCGACACTTGCACATCCCTGTACATCGCGCGGGAATGACAAAAGGATTTTTTCACTCCGGGAGATGCACTGTTTCCTGAATATATTTTCTCTCGGTAACTGCTCCTGCGTTACCCTACCTCCTACATCCATGTAGTCGTGTGTACTCTGTGGCGTATTTTTTATTTTTTGCGTCTTGGCGGCTTTGCGCGAGCTGTTTTATCATGTCAGCCCGCTCCCGGCATCCATGTACATCGCAAGGCAAACCTGCATTCTATTTACCGCCGGCCTCGATGCGCCGCGTGATGACCCATTGCTGGGCAATAGACAAGGTGTTGTTCACGACCCAGTAGAGCACCAGGCCGGACGGGAAGAAGGCGAAGAACACGGTAAACACGACCGGCAGTGCCATCATGACCTTTGCCTGCACCGGGTCCATCGGGGCGGGATTGAGTTTTTGCTGGATGAACATGGTGGCGCCCATCAACAGCGGCAGGATGTAATAGGGATCGGGCGACGACATGTCCTGGATCCACAGCATGAACGGTGCATGGCGCAGTTCCACGCTTTCCAGCAATACCCAGTAGAGCGCGATGAACACCGGGATCTGGACCATGATCGGCAGACAACCGCCGAGCGGGTTGATCTTTTCCTTCTTGTACATCTCCATCATCGCCTGGTTCAGCTTCTGCTTGTCATCGCCGTAGCGTTCCTTCAATGACTTCAGGCGCGGTGTCAGCTTGCGCATGTTGGCCATGGACTTGTAGCTGGTTTCAGACAACTTGAAAAACACCAGCTTGACAACGAGGGTTACCAGTATGATGGCCCAGCCCCAGTTACCGATCAGCCTGTGGAAAAACTTGAGCAGCCAGAACAGCGGTTGTGACAGTACCGTCAGCAGGCCGTAGTCGACGGTCAGCTCCAGTCCGGTAGCGACCTCGCGCATCTCGTCCTGCAGTTTCGGCCCGATGAACAGACGCGTGCTGAACACACCGGTGTCGCCGTCCGCCACCGTGCGCCAGGTCGGGGAAATTATGCCGATCACGTAACGCGCGTT
The DNA here is from genome assembly GCA_013041945.1 of Halobacteria archaeon. Taxonomy (GTDB): domain Bacteria; phylum Pseudomonadota; class Gammaproteobacteria; order UBA9214; family UBA9214; genus UBA9214. The sequence continues at coordinate 8,312 of JABDRC010000178.1, read as the reverse complement.
GCTCAGTGCCTTGGTGTAGTAGTGTTCTGCCGTGCCTGCAACGGGTACCAGTGCACCGAGGAAATAATGCTGCAACATCGCCGCCCAGCCATCGGTGATGGTGCGATCGAGGTCCTGTTCAAGCATTTCCTCGAACTTGACCTTTTCGTATTTTTCTTCCGGGCTGTAGATGACACCGCCCATGTAGGTATAGATAAAAGTGCTCTGGCCGGTCTCGGCAACCTGTGTGCGCTGCAACTGCCGGTACTCGCGGCCCTGCCAGTCACTGCCGCTGTTGTTGGTCACGACATGTTCAATATCGACAACATAACTGCCGCGGTGAAAGGTAAAGCGCTTGACGACTTCCACACCTTCCGGACTGCGCCACACCAGCGGCACTACCAGTGTGTCGGCACCATCCTGCATGCGCCAGTCCGTCTGTTCGACGCTGTAGACCACGTGGTGGGTCGGCTCCGCGCCACTCGCGGCACGCAGGCCGGACTGGACGATAAACAGGTTCGGCAGGCTGTCGTTCAGCAGTCGAAAGGGGGGTGAATCCGGTTTGGTGGTGGCCGGGTAGTCGAGCAGGTCGGCCTGGCGCAGGTCGCCGCCGGTCGTGTCGATGCGAATCCTGAACAGGTCGGTTTCAACCTCGACGGCGTCCGCACTCTGCAGCAAATCGGTATAGGGCAGGGCGGCATCCGCGGCCTGCGGTGTGGCCGGCAGGTCTTCGCCGTCAGCGGGTGCCGGTGTGGCCGGCAGGTCTATACCGTCCGCGGGTGTCAATGTGGCCGGCGCACTCCCGGTGACTTCCGCCGGCGGCTGCGGGCCGTAGTCTTCCACCCAGGACTGCCACAGCAGCAGGATGACGAACGACAGCGCAACGAACAGAAACAGGCGCTGGTTATCCATGGCTGTGACCACAGTCCCGATGCGGGACCTCGTCGATACCACCGGCGCTCCACGGGTGGCAGCGTGACAGGCGTGCCAGCGCCATCGCACCGCCGCGCAGGACGCCAAAGCGCTCCACGGCCGTCTGCGCATAGCTGGAACAGCTCGGATAAAACCGGCAGTGGTTACCCAGCCACGGACTCAGCAGGTAGCGGTAACCGCGTATCAGTTGGATGATGGCCCAGCGCATGATTCGTTTAACCTTGTCCAGAGCGTTTCGAGGGCAGTTGCCAATTCCCTGCCGGTTCGTCCCGCCACACCGGTGCGACCGAGCACCACGATATCCAGGGCACCCAGGCGGCCCTGGTGCAGTCGAAAGCTTTCCCGAATGACCCGCTTGATACGGTTGCGCGCCACGGCGGTTTTCGCCACCTTGCGGGATATGGCCAGGCCCAGGCGCGGATGATCCAGCGTGTTCGGCGTGGCCAGCACCGTCAACCAGCGGTTGTTAACCCGGTATTGACAGTTGTTGAAGACCCGCTGGTATTCCGCCGGCCCGGTGAGCCTCACCCGCCGGTGAAAACGCGTCGAGCCAGGACACAAGGGAATGGTTCAGACAGACAGACGAGCCCGACCCTTGGCGCGGCGGGCGTTGATTACGCGACGACCGTTCTTGGTGCTCATGCGGGCACGGAAACCGTGTGTCCGCTTGCGCTTCAGGTTACTGGGTTGATAGGTTCTCTTCATGGCTCGTTACGTCCAGTTCCGGGTTGCAACCGCGCGCTGTTGCCAGACGCGAAAGGGCGCAAAGGTTACTGTTTTCCGCGGTGAAATGTCAATAGCGGCTCTTTCAATGACCGGGCATGCGGCGAATCGGCCGTCGCCACCCGATTTCGCGGCGGGGCGCGGCGGCGCACCCCGGGGCAATCAGGGCCACCCGCATGCGAATTACCGCGGGGTCGGAACGCGGCGGGCAGGGTGGCGCTCAACCATCTGCAAACATTCGTTACACGCCCGCCGCGACGCCCCGATTGTGTCATGACAGGCATTCAATTATCACTTCAAACAGTTGCAGACTACTACCGCCTGTCAGCTTGTAATAGCCCCGGCAAGTGATGTGGATAACTTTGTGCGAGGGGTATAGACTCCCTTGCCTGCGTAAACCGGGTGAACATAACAAACAGGGGGCTGTAAACGTGGAAGGTACGCTCTGGCAAAAATGTCTGGTCCGTCTCGAACATGAACTGCCCGAGCAACAATTCAATACCTGGATAAGGCCGCTGCATGCCATCGAAAGCGGCGAGAACCTGCGCCTGCTTGCTCCCAACCAGTTCGTCCTCGACTGGGTGAGAAAGCACCATTTCGAGACCATCTCCCAGACCCTGCACGAGATCGGGCCATTCGACACCTCCCATCTGCAACTGGACATAGGCTGCGGCAAGAAACGCCTCGACAAAACTGTCGCCACGCCTGCGCCGGCAATGCCGGCCAAGCCGGCCGTCGAACACAAGAGCAATCTGAACCCGGACTTCACTTTCGAAACATTCGTCGGCGGCAAATCCAACCAGCTGGCGCGCGCTGCCTCCATGCAGGTGGGTGAAAACCCGGGTGGCGCCTACAACCCGTTATTCATTTACGGCGACAGCGGTCTCGGCAAGACCCACCTGATGCATGCCGTCGGCAACCTGATCCTCGCCAGCAAACCGGATGCACGGGTGGTCTACCTGCACTCGGAGCGCTTCGTACAGGACATGGTGCGCGCGCTGCAACACAACGCCATCAACGACTTCAAGCGCTTCTATCGTACGGCGGATGCGCTGCTCATCGATGACATCCAGTTCTTCGCCAGGAAGGAACGTTCCCAGGAAGAATTCTTTCATACCTTCAATGCCTTGCTGGAGGGTCACCAGCAGGTGGTGCTGACCTGCGATCGTTACCCGAAGGAAGTCGACGGCCTGGAGGACCGGCTCAAGTCGCGCTTCGGCTGGGGTCTAACCGCGGCCATCGAGCCGGCGGAACTGGAAACCCGCGTCGCCATCCTGATGAGCAAGGCAAGCCAGGCCGGTGTCGACCTGCCTTCGGATGTCGCCTTCTTCATCGCCAAGCGCATCCAGTCGAACATCCGCGAGCTGGAAGGCGCACTGCGCCGGGTCGTCGCCAGCGCGCGCTTTACCGGCCAGACGATCGACATCGAATTGACCAGGCAGGCCCTGCGAGACCTGCTCGCCCTGCAGGACAAGCTGATTACCATACCCAACATTCAGAAAGTGGTCGTCGACTACTACAAGATCCGGACCGCGGACCTGTTGTCGGCAAGGCGCAGCCGCACCATTACCCGGCCGCGGCAGATTGCCATGGCACTGGCAAAGCAGCTGACGACACACAGCCTGCCGGAGATCGGCGATGCCTTTGGCGGCCGTGATCACACCACGGTCCTGCATGCCTGCCGCAAGGTAAAGGAGTTGCGTGAAGCTGACTTGCGTATCAACGAGGACTATAACAACCTGTTGAGAACCCTGACGACGTAACCGGGATAAGCTGTGGACAAGTTTTGCAGCCCGATTTTATCCCGGCTTGTCCACACCCTGTCCACAGTTGGCCAAGAGGCTGGGCAGACTACTTGTTAAACATGCAATTACCTGAATACAATAGCTTTATTTGCCTTTTCCACAGATATGGGCGTGACTAAATAGTAGTAACAACAAACTTAATTAACAGATATTATTTTTATTATGAAATTCTCTATTCAGCGTGAAGATTTCCTGAAACCCCTGCAGCAGGTCATTGGTGTGGTCGAGCGACGACAGACACTGCCGGTGCTGGGAAACGTGCTGATCAATGCCACGAAGAAGCAGGTCAAGCTGACGGCGACCGATCTGGAAGTCGAGCTGCAGGCCCAGGTCACACTACCCGTGACGGAACCCGGGGACATCACGATGCCGGCACGCAAGCTGCTGGATATCTGCCGGACCCTGCCTGAAGAGGCCAGGCTGGATATCTCGGTCAACAAGGATCGCGCCCTGGTCCGATCCGGCAAAAGCCGTTTTACCCTGTCCACCCTGCCGGCAACCGAATTCCCCGTGGTCGACAAGATCAAGAGCGCGAAACGCATTACGCTGCCGCAAAACCGGCTGCATGAGCTGATCGAACGCACGGCGTTTTCCATGGCGCAACAGGATGTGCGCTACTACCTGAACGGACTCATGCTGGAACCGGCCGGCGGAATCCTGCGTGCCGTGGCCACCGACGGCCATCGGCTGGCCATGTGCGAGATCGAGGCGGATACCGGCGACAGCAGCGGCGAGCAGGTCATCGTGCCGCGCAAGGGTGTGCAGGAACTGCATCGCCTGCTGGAAGACACCGATGAGCCGGTGCAGATTGAGATCGGCAGCAACCACATACGGATTATCACCAGTGAACTGCGCTTTACCTCCAAGCTGATCGATGGCCGTTTCCCGGATTACACCCGGGTCATTCCAAAGAATGCCGACAAGCAGCTGCTGGTCAACCGCGACCTGCTGCGCCAGGCACTGACCCGCACATCGATCCTGTCCAACGAGAAGTATCGGGGTATTCGGCTGGATGTATCAGAAAATAATATTAAAATTCAAGCGCATAACCCTGAACAAGAGGAGGCGGTCGAGGAAATCGACGCCACCTACAGCGAGGAAGGCCTGGTAGTGGGTTTTAACGTGACCTACATACTCGAGGTGCTCAATGCGCTGGACAGCCATGATGTGGCCGTGTCCCTCAGTGACGCCAACAGCAGTGCCCTGATCAACCAGCCAGGGATGGAAGACTGCCGTTACGTTGTCATGCCGATGCGGTTGTAGTGGTCAGTCGGCATCACCCGGAAGCCCCATCCACAACCCGACAGCCTGCCGACGCGCACGTGCCAGTCACAGACCGGACCGGACTGGCTGCACTCGAGATCCGCAATTTTCGTAATCTCGAACGGGCCGATCTCACATTCGATCCGGGGCTGAATCTGATCACGGGGGCCAACGCCTCCGGCAAGACCAGTCTGCTTGAATCGATTTATTACCTAGGCCGGGTGAGATCATTTCGAACCAGCGTGGCGGATCAGGCTATTCGCTATGGCCAGCAGGGCTTCCGGCTGGTCGGACGGGTGCAGGCGCCCTCCGGTCAGCCGGTCACGGTAGGCATCGAGCGCAACGCGGGACACTATACCGTTCACATGGGCGGCCAATCCGTGCGCCGACTCTCCGATCTCGCCGGCAATTTTCCCGTGCAGGTATTCAGCAGCGATACGGCCTCGATACTGGATGGCGGGCCGCGACAACGCCGGCACACTCTCGACTGGGCGCTGTTCCACGTGGAACAGCGCTACCGGGATACCTGGCAGCGCTACACCCGCGCGCTGCGGCAACGTAATGCGGCCCTGCGTGCACAGGCATCAGAAGGTGAAATCACCGCCTGGGATGCCGAATTGCTCGAGACGGCCCAGGCCATCGAGCGCTTCCGCAATGCATACCTGGTGAATCTGTCGCCCTATCTGCAGGCGGAAATGGAACGCCTGCTGCCCGGTGCCGAATTGACCCTGCAATATCTGCGCGGCTGGCCGGCGGGGGTGGAACTGGGCGTCGCACTGGCTGACAGCCTGTCCCGGGATCGGGTCCATGGATACACCCGGCACGGGCCGCATCGGGCGGATTTCCGCCTGCTCATGGACGGTCACCCGGTTGCAGCGCACTGTTCGCGCGGCCAGCAAAAGTCGATTTTGCTGGGCCTGATGCTGGCACAGGTCTGTTATCAGCAGGCGGTCACAGGCACCGCCGGGGCCTTTCTTCTCGATGACCTGACCAGCGAACTGGACGAGGCCCACCAGTCGCGCGTCCTGGCATCCTTGCGGGAGCTGGACGCGCAGGTCTTCGTCACGGCTATCCGCTCTGATTCGGTCAATCTGTCCATTTGGTCACCGGGACGGGTGTTTCACGTGGAACATGGCTCGGTACGGGAAGTGGTATAATGTTCTGCTGACAAACAGGGAGCCATCATGGCAAACAGCGACACTTACGACTCATCCAATATCAAGGTGCTGAAAGGCCTGGATGCGGTCAGAAAGCGGCCGGGGATGTATATCGGCGACACCGACGACGGCACCGGCCTGCACCACATGGTATTCGAGGTGGTCGATAATTCCATCGACGAGGCACTGGCCGGTCACTGCAATGAAATCGCGGTCATCCTGCACAGCGATAACTCCGTCACCGTCAGCGACGATGGTCGCGGCATACCGGTCGATATCCACACGGAAGAGGGCATCTCTGCCGCCGAGGTGATCATGACGGTGCTGCATGCCGGCGGCAAGTTCGACGACAATTCCTACAAGGTCTCCGGCGGCCTGCACGGGGTGGGTGTCTCGGTGGTCAACGCCCTGTCGGAATTCCTGCAGCTCACCATTCATCGCAACGGCCATACCCATACCCAGATCTATCACCTGGGTGAGCCCGAGGCCGCGCTCGCCGTGGTCGGGGAGACCGACAAGAGCGGTACCGAGATTCGCTTCAAGCCCAGCGAGGCGATCTTCTCGGGTACCGAGTATCATTACGATATACTTGCCAAGCGATTGAGAGAACTATCTTTTTTGAATTCAGGCGTTAGAATTCGCCTGACCGACAAGCGTCACGACAAGGAAGATATTTTCGAATACAAGGGCGGTATCCGGGCGTTTGTCGAGCACCTGAACCGCAAGAAGACACCCCTGCATCCGACCGTGTTCTACTTTACCGGCGAGCGCGATAACGTGGGTGTCGAGCTGGCCATGCAGTGGAACGACTCCTACCAGGAAAATATCTTCTGCTTCACCAACAATATCCCGCAGCGCGATGGCGGTACCCACCTGGCCGGGTTCCGGGGGGCACTGACGCGTACCCTGAACCAGTACATGGATAAAGAGGGCATGATGCGCAAGGCCAGGGTCTCGGCCAGCGGCGATGATGCGCGTGAGGGGCTGACGGCGGTGCTGTCGGTGAAGGTGCCGGACCCGAAGTTTTCCTCGCAGACCAAGGACAAGCTGGTGTCATCCGAGATCAAGGGCATCGTCGAGTCCATGGTCAATGAGAACTTCCAGAATTACCTGCTGGAACAACCGGCCGAAGCGAAGGCGATCACCTCGAAAATCATCGACGCGGCGCGCGCACGCGAGGCGGCACGCAAGGCGCGTGAAATGACACGCCGCAAGGGCGCACTGGATATTGCCGGCCTGCCGGGCAAACTGGCCGACTGTCAGGAACGTGATCCGGCATTGTCCGAATTGTTTCTGGTCGAGGGTGATTCGGCCGGCGGATCGGCCAAGCAGGGTCGCGACCGGCGCACCCAGGCCATCCTGCCGTTGAAGGGCAAGATCCTGAACGTGGAGAAGGCGCGCTTTGACAAGATGCTGTCGTCGGCCGAGGTCGGAACGCTGATTACTGCACTGGGCTGCGGAATCGGGCGCGAGGAATTCAACATCGACAAGCTGCGTTATCACCGCATCATCATCATGACCGATGCGGATGTCGACGGTGCGCACATTCGCACGCTGCTGCTGACGTTCTTCTACCGCCAGATGCCTGAACTGATCGAGGGCGGCTACGTGTACATTGCGCAACCGCCTTTATACAAGATCAAAAAGGGCAAGCAGGAACAGTATGTGAAGGATGATGCCGCGCTGAATGCCATGTTGCTGAACAGTGCTATCGACAAGGCGCACCTGTACGTGAACCCCGATGCACCGCCGCTCAGCGGTCCGGCGCTGGAAACGCTGGCCAATGATTACATGGTCGTGATGGCATCCATTCGGCGTCTGAGCAAGCGTTATGATCCCGACGTGCTGGAGAAGATGATCTACATGCCGGTGCTTGATGCCGCAGCGCTGCAGGACGAAGCAGCGTTTACGGCCTGGTTCAGCGAAATCGAGGCGCTCGTTAACAGTGGCCTGGGTAGCGGGCAGCGCTACCAGGCGGAGATCACAGCCGATGAAGACGGCTTCTTCACAGCGCACTTGAGCAAGTGGACGCATGGCATCGTTTCGACCGAGCAGGCAATCAACCATGAATTCTTTGCCAGTCCCGAGTACCAGCATTTTGCTGCACTGGGGCAGCAGCTGGACGGCCTGCTGAGCGACGCCGCCTACATCGAGCGCGGTGAGCGCAAGGAGCCGGTAACCTCGTTCAAGCAGGCGCTGGACTGGCTCATGGCCGAGGCGCGGCGCGGGCAGCATATCCAGCGCTACAAGGGCCTGGGCGAAATGAATCCCGAGCAGTTGTGGGAGACCACGCTCGACCCGGAAACCCGTCGGCTGCTGAAAGTACAGATCGAGGATGCCGTGGGTTCGGATGACATCTTCACCACCCTGATGGGCGACCAGGTCGAGCCGCGCCGGGACTTCATCGAACAGAACGCCCTGGCCGTGTCCAATCTGGATGTGTAGCGATAAA
>JABDRC010000176.1 GCA_013041945.1 Halobacteria archaeon | reverse complement strand
CCGGTAGGAGCGGACGTTGTCCGCGAATGAATATGCACAGATACTGTGCGTCTCCGCGCGCCTGCGCCAATGGATGGGTGCGTCAGTCATCGCAGTGAAGCTAAGGAATCCGTCCGGCAGTGTCAAGACGGGCAGGGCGCGTGCTAACATCGTCGCTCGATTGCCGCTTGCCACCCATACATGACCCTTTCACGCCGCCGTTTCCTGCAAATCACCGCTGTCGGCGCGGCTGCCGGCCCGCTGGGTTGTGCCGGGACGGTATCGCTCGATTCCGGCCCGATGGCCGGCATGCTGGATGCCTATATCGATACCCTGCTGCCTGCAGACAGCGCGCCCGGTGCGCTGCAGCTGGGTGTACCCGTACAGATCCGTGACTTGTTGCGCCGCAAGCGCGCCCTGGTGCCCGTCTACCGCAGCGGGCTCGAGTGGCTGGCGGCACAGGCGCCGCAGGGCAGGGGCTTCGCGGAGCTCGGCCTGGCAGAGCGCGATGCCCTGGTGACGAAGCTCAGCGTTCAGTCCGATGACATGCTGGCGCGTTTTTTCCACAAGAGTTTGCGTCACACGATGATGTTCTACTACAGCAACCCGCAGTCCTGGGAAGCGTTCGGGCTGGATGCACCGCAGCCGGCCGGTTTCATGGATTACGCACAGGCCCCGCGCGCACATGGCTGACGGCGAATACGATGTCGTGATTGTCGGCGGCGGTGCCGGGGGCGGCAGCGTTGCCTACGGACTGGCGCGCGCCGGTGCGCGGGTGCTGTTGCTCGAGGCCGGGCCGCGCTTTGAGCCGGCGCGTGATTTCCGCCTTGACCTGCCGACCTGGGAGCTGCAGCGCTTCCCAAACAAGACCGGCTCGCGCGGCACCTACAGCTATGCGCCCTTGCAGATGCTCGACCCGCAGCACGAACAGCTGCGCTCGTATAACACCATCACCGGTCGCATGGTGAACGGTGATCAGCGCCGCGCCCATGGTTATCACCATGTTCGCGGCGTCGGCGGCAGCACGCTGCACTTCGCCGGCGAGGCGCACCGGCTGAACCCGCGCGCCATGCGGCTGCGCAGCGAACATGGCGTGGGCGCCGACTGGCCACTCGCTTATGCCGAACTCGAACCCTGGTACACGCAGGCCGAGCAGGTAATCGGCGTCGCCGGACCGGCACAGACCGCGCAAGGGTCACGCCGTGAACCCTGCCCGTTGCCGGCGCACGAGTTGTCATATGCGAGCAGCAAGCTGGCCGACGGGGCGGCGTCCCTCGGCTGGGGCTGGGAGCCCAATGCGCTGGCCATACTCTCCAGGCCCCATGATGGCCGACCCATCTGCAACTACTGCCTGCAGTGCGCGCGCGGCTGCCCGCGCGGCGACAAGGGCAGTGCCGATGTCACCTTTGTGCGCGCCGCCGAGGCGACCGGCCGCTGCACCATCCAGACGGGTGTGCAGGTCACGCAGTTGATCGCCGGCGAAAACGACCGTGTGAGCGGACTGGTCTACCACGACGGGCAGCGCGAGCAGCGCCTGGCGGCCCCGGTGATCGTGTTGTGTGCCGGCAGCGTCGAGACGCCGCGCCTGCTGCTGGCCTCGGATAACCTGGCCAACGAGAGCGGCCAGGTCGGGCGCAACTTTCTCGAAACCCTGGGCTGGACCAGTGTCGGCCTGCACCCTGAGGCGCTGGGTAGTCACCGTGGCCTGCCCAGCGACAGCATCTGCTGGGACTTCAATGCGCCCGATGCCATCCCCGGCGTGGTCGGCGGCATGCGCCTGAGCCCGGCGGTCGGCGAGGCCGATTTTGCCGGCGCCTTCAATTACGCCACGCGCGTGGTCGGCGGCTGGGGTTTGCGCCACAAGCAGGCAATGCGCGCACAGTTCGGGCATGCGCTGGGCGCGGGTGCGATCGGCGAATGTCTGCCCGACCCGGGCAGTTATGTCGACCTGGACCCGGACACGACCGATGACAACGGCCTGCCCGTGGCGCGGATCCACAGTCATCTCGATGACATGGCCATCCGCCGCATCGCGTTCATGGCCGCACGCTGCCGCGAGTTGCTCGGCGCGAGCGGCGTGGAGACACTGTTCGAGGAGTACGGTAGTTACGACCTGTTCAGTTCCACGCACGTGTTCGGCACCTGCCGGATGGGCGCTGATCCGGAACAGTCCGTGGTCAACGCGGATTGCCGCAGCCATCGCTGGCGCAACCTGTACATCGTCGACGGCAGCGTATTTCCCAGTTCCGGCGGCGGTGAATCACCGTCGTTGACTATCGAGGCACTCGGCCTGCGCACCGCCGGCAAGATACTCGAGGGGTAGGGTGTGTTCCACACGCCGGGATTGATGCGCCTGCAGGAGTTGATCGCATCCGCGATGAAATAAACCCTGTCATCCCCGTCCCCGCCTCCGCGGGGGCAGGCTCCGGCGAAACAAATCCGTCTTGAACGGGTCTGGACGACCGCAGGCCGACCCGAAGGCTGGGTACACGGATGTACCCAGTAATCCAGCCATAAAATAACAGCGGCTCAACGGCTTTGCCTGGCGTTTCACAGGGCGCTGCAGGAACGGCCCTGACCGCATGCACGCAGATTTATTCTGCATACACGTATCTGGCTGACCCGTTTTGACTGGAATATCCGGCATACCGACACCGCTGCACCGCGTACAAATATCCGGATGTTGCCTGTCTGCCCGATACAATCCTCTGCCAGCGTCAAGCCGGTCAGCAACGCGCCGATAATTATGCTATATTTGGCATACCGTGTCCGGTGAGCGGCCCCTTTACTGGGTTGGCTCATCGCTGGATGCCCTGCGTATGTTTCCGGAAGCAGTCATTGACGTCATGGGGTATGCGTTGCACCTGGCCCAGCAGGGCGGCAAGCACCCGGATGCAAAGCCCCTGAAGGGATTTTCGGGCGGGTCGGTGTTGGAAATCACGGCAGATCATGACGGTGACACCTGGCGGGCGGTCTACACGCTAAGGTACAAGGATGCCATTTACGTGCTGCACGCGTTTCAGAAGAAGTCGAAGCAGGGAATCAAAACGCCCGGGCAACACATCAAATTGATTCAGAGGCGAATGAAACAGGCACAAGTCCATTATGCGCAGACGCATCAGAAAAAGCAGCGGTAATGTATTTGCCGACCTGGGTGTCAAGGCCCCGGAAGAAGCGCTGGTAAAGGCCCGACTTGCCCATGTCATTGCAGATGCAATCAATGGGCGTGGCCTGACCCAGGTCGAGGCGGCGGCGTTGCTCGGGATTGACCAGCCCAAGATATCCCGTTTAGTGCGCGGACAACTGGCCGGCTTCACACTGGACCGCCTGTTCCGCTTTGTGACTCTGCTGGGCAGCGATATCGAGATTACCGTCGTTGAACCAGTCAGAAAAACCCGTCGGGCAGGCCACATGACCATTGCACTGGCCTGAGCCTCCCGGATAAGACGGTTCAGCAGGATTAGCCGGATAAATCAAATGTGCGGGCCCCGTCCTCGATCAATTCGCGCGTTCCCGCGCTCCTGCGCCAATCGATACTCTCGCAGGAGCGGACGTTGTCCGCGATAAATTCAGAATCCGGCCCCGAATCGATGCCGCAACCGCAAGGTAAATATTGCAAGTCAGCGTTCAAGCGCCTATGTTGTTGCAGGTCCCGGGCCGCTTGAACTACACAGGATAAAATGAACGATAAAATCGAAACCCGCAACATGGCGCTGTTCTGCGACTTCGAGAACATCGCACTGGGCGTGCGCGATGCCAGGTTAGCCGCCTTTAACATCCAGAAGGTGCTGGAACGCCTGTTGCTCAAGGGCAGCATCGTCGTCAAGAAGGCCTACTGCGACTGGGACCGCTACAAGGAATTCAAGGCGGCCATGCACGAGGCGGCCTTTGAACTCATCGAGATTCCCCACGTGCGCATGTCGGGCAAGAACTCCGCCGACATCCGCATGGTCGTGGATGCCCTGGACCTCTGCTATACCAAGTCGCATGTCGACACCTTCGTGGTCATCAGCGGCGACTCGGACTTTTCACCGCTGGTCAGCAAACTGCGCGAGAACGACAAGGTGGTCATCGGGGTCGGCGTGAAGAGTTCGACCTCCGACCTGCTGATCGGCAACTGCGACGAGTTCATCTTCTACGATGACCTGGTGCGCGAAGCCGGCAAGCCGCGCCGGTCACGCCGCAAGCCTGCCGCGAAGAAGGGGGGCAAGAAGGGCGGCGCAAAGACCGAGGATGACAAGTCGCAGGAGGCGCTGGACCTGGTCGTCGAAACGATCGAGGCCCTGTACAAGGAGCGCGGCGAACAGGAAAAGGTCTGGGGATCGATGGTCAAGCAGACACTGAAACGCCGCAAACCGGGTTTCGACGAGGCCTACCACGGCTTCCAGACCTTCGGTCAATTGCTGGAAGAGGCGCAGGCGCGCAAGCTGCTGACACTGCAGCTGGATGAGAAGTCAGGCGGGTATATCATCAAGACGCTTGTTCGCGAGGACTAGAACCAGGTCCGCACGTCCTGTTCCGACCTGGCCCATTGCAGGTGCGATTAAGAATTTCCCGTCATCCACCAAGAAAACCCCGTCATCCCCGCCTCCGCCTACGCGGGGACAGGCCCCGGCGGGGATCCAGCGTTAAACATTCAGTCATTCGTAAGAAAATATTACAGGCATTAGAGCAGAGCATTGACTCGCTCTGTACCTGAATTTTCTATGCAGTTGTTGTTTGCGGGCTGGATCCCCGCCTGCGCGGGGATGACGCACGTTTTCGCGCTTGCGAAGTGCTCCTGTAGTTACGTCTATTGGGGCAGGAGCGCCTTGCAGGCGCGATTCATTCAGTGACCGGTGCGCACAAGCGCACCCTGCGGCCGTGCTCAAATCAAAAACCGACCCCAACACCGCCACCCCAGGATCCGCCACTGCCTACACCGATGCCGAAATGGATATTGCTTCGGTCATATTCCTGGTATTTGGGCCACAGCGTGTGTTGTTTGGCGGTGACCACTGGAAAGTTGTAGTCCGCATCGCCGACCTTGCCCGGTGTGGTGCCGGACACCGACCCGACCACGGTGATCTGCCGTTGATTGGCGTAGTTGGCCGGTTCCAGGTAGCCGTCCTGTTCGAGAATAAAGCGTCCCAGCGGCACGTCATCGATGCGCGGCCGCTCACCGGAATCGAGCGGGTAGGCCAGCACCTCAAGCTGCGTGCGGTCCTGCAGATTGACGGTCTTCAGGATGACGCCACCCCACAGAACCTGCTTACCCTCGGCCAGCTGCGGCCGGATGGCAACGCGTTGTGGAGTGAGAGTGCCGTCGGCGCCATAGCGGTCATAACTCGGACTGCCGGCGCAGGCGCTTAGCAGCAGGGGGAGGATGGCTAACAGGCAGGCGTGTCTCAGCATGATCGTTCCATGTCGACGTCAGTAGCGGTAGGGATAGCCGTACGGATAGCCGCGATAACGCCACGGCCGGTAGTACCAGGGATCATACCACCAGGGATCGTAGTACCAGGGGTCGTAGTCGCGATACGGCGCAACGTCCTTCGGCCACAGGTACCAGGCCGTCGCCTCGACGACGGGATAGGTATACGCGTACTCGCCCACCTTGCCGGCCTCGGTTCGCACCAGCGTACCGGTGACGGTGACCCGCCGGTCGGCGGCATACACCTTCGGATCGAGGAACTCGGGCACAAGGGCGATAAAACGCCCGGCGCTGTCATCGCTGTACCTGGGCTTTCCGTCACCGTGCAGCGGCTGCCCCAGCACGGTCAGCCAGGTGACATCCTCCCGGTTTTCGGTCGAGATAATCGTCCCGCCAAAGCGTACCTGCTTGCCGAGGAGGCTGTCGGTATCCCCGCCGCGCACCTGTTCCAGCGACGGACTGTCGGCCGGCGCCTCCCGAATCACCAGCGGCACCTGCGAAGCGCAGCCACCCAGCAGCAGCGCCGTGAGCAGCCCGACCAGGACGGATTTCGATTTATAGCCACACATACCCATAGTCTAGATGACCACGGTCAGTATTTGGGGTTCCGCAAACAAAGATTACAAAACGCCACACGCAGGAGCGGACCGCATCCGCGATCCCTGTTGTACCCCCCCGCCTTCGCGGGGACAGGCTCCGGCGGGTCAAATCCGTCTGGAACGGATCTGGACGACCCAGGGTCGGCCTGCAGGGCTGGGTACAGGGATGTACTCAGCAATCCAGTCATCAAACAACCGCTGGTCTCCGGGTATGCCCGGTGATGGTTGGGTTCCCCCAACAATCGCTGCAGGCGCGAGAAAGAAATTCTGTCATTCCCGCGAAGGCGGGAATCCAGTCATAAAACAACCTCTACTGTCTGGATTTGCCTGGTGCTCCATAATAGCGTTGCAGGGTCGGACGCTATCCGCGACGGTTCGCTGTCCCGCGCTCCTGCGGCAATGGAAATACCTCCAAGAGCAAACGTTGTCCGCGAATCGTGTGATCCCTCACGGTGTTTTACCAGGCGGGCACATTCACAGCGATTACCAGTTTTCTGCCCAGTGCATCGAGTGCCGCCTCAAGCCGCGGCAGCTTGGAACGGTGATGGGGATCCAGCAGGCGACGGACTTCTTTTTCGTCGGCATGCAACCGTTTCGCCAGCTCTGCATTGCGAATGCCGGTTTCTTTCACGGCCATATAGAGTGCGCCCTTGACCGCCATTTGTGCCGGCACCGGTACAACAACATGGCGTGCCCTGACACGCCCCGGTGGCGGGATCATCTCGCCACGGTTGATGCGCCCGGCAATCGCTTCCTCGAGTGCATCCGCCGCCTCGCGTAATGCGTC
>JABDRC010000170.1 GCA_013041945.1 Halobacteria archaeon | reverse complement strand
TCCCAGCACCAGCCAGAACAATGTGACAAACAGGAACCCGTCACGCACACGCAACTCTTCCCGTTTATTCCGGACAGGAATCCATAACAGGCAGCCGACGATCAGCAACAAGACCATATCCTCCAGAAACACAAACTGCTGGGCATCTTTGTACAGCAGGGAAACCACCATCGGAGGCAACAGGGTGACGCTGAACAACATCAGTAACACGCCGAGCAGGCGTTGTATGGCCAGCCAGTGCATGCTCAGCGAACTCCCTGCAAGTGCGGCATTGCTGCGGTGATCGTACTCATATCAGAAAAATGTCACGCCGACCTGGAACAGGTGCTCGACGTCCTTGATACAATTTTTGTCCGACAGGAACAGGATGACATGGTCCTCCGACTCGATCACGATATCGTGATGCGCGATGATCACATCTTCCCCGCGCACGATGGCGCCGATTGACGTACCGTCCGGCAGCCCGATCTCCTCGATCGTGCGGCCGACGACCTTTGAACTCTTGCTGTCCCCGTGCGCGACCGCCTCGATCGCCTCAGCCGCTCCGCGACGCAGGGCATGCACCATCACGACATCACCCCGCCTGATATGCGTCAGCAGACTGCCGATGGTGGCCTGTTCCGGGGAGATGGCGACATCGATGACGTCACTCTGCATGAGGTTGACGTAGGATGCCCGGTTGATCAATGACATCACCTTGCGCGCACCGAGACGCTTTGCCAGCATGGCCGAGAGGATATTGGCCTCATCGTCGTTGGTCAGCGCACAGTAGACATCCGTGCTGTCGATGCCTTCCTCCAGCAAGAGTTCCTCGTCCGCCGCATCGCCAAGCAGCACGATGGTTCTGTCCAGCTCCTCGGACAACAGGGTCGCGCGAGCAGCATTGTGCTCGATGATCTTCAGCTGGTAACGATTCTCGATGGAGGCCGCCAGTCGCATGCCGATGTTGCCGCCGCCGGCCAGCAGCACACGCTTCACGGGCTTGTCGAGCTTGCGCAGTTCGCCCATGACGGCGCGTATATGCTTGCTGGCTGCAAGAAAAAACACCTCGTCATCCGCCTCGATGATGGTGTCACCCTCGGGCGCAATCGGCTTGCCGTGGCGGAAGATGGCCGCAATACGGGCATCGATACCCGGCATGTGCGTTCTCAGGTCGCGCAGTTCATGCCCCACCAGCGGTCCGCCATAGTAGGCATGTACCGCAACCAGCTGCACGCGCCCGCCGGCAAAGTCGAGCACCTGCAGTGCACCGGGATTCCTGATCAGTCGCTCGATGTAGTCGGTCACCAGCTGTTCCGGACTGATCAGCACATCGACCGGCAGCGCCTCCTGCGCAAACAGACTGCTGAACTTGAGGTATTCGGGCGAGCGGACACGCGCGATCTTGGTCGGCGTGTGGAACAGCGTATAGGCCACCTGGCAGGCAATCATGTTGGTTTCATCATCGCCGGTGACCGCGATTATCATGTCGGCATCGTCCGCACCCGCCTGCCTGAGGATATCCGGATGGGAGGCATGCCCCTTGATGGTGCGCAGATCCAGGCGGTCCTGCAATTCCTGCAGGATCACGCCGTTTTCATCGATCACGGTAATGTCGTTGGCCTCGCTGGCCAGATTGCTGGCCACCGATGCACCAACCTGCCCGGCGCCCAGAATGATTATTTTCATTGTCTGGTTTCCCTGCGAACCATGTGCCCGCTATTCGACACCTTTTTTATGGTCGATACCAAGTGCACGCAACTTCCTGTACAGGTGGGTACGCTCCATACCCACGCGCTTGGCCAGCTTGCCGACACTGCCGCCGACCTCACGCAACTGGTGAACCAGGTAATCGTGTTCGAACTGCTCGCGCGCCTCGCGCAGCGGCAGGTTGTAGGGCATGGCGGGGAGTTCACCCTTGCGCTCGCCCGGTTGCACACTGCTGATGGCCTGCTCGACCTCATCCAGCTCGATTTCCTCGCTGCTGCCGAGGATCAGCAGGCGCTGCACCAGATTACGCAGCTCGCGAATATTTCCCGGCCACTCGTAACTCCGCAAACGGTTCTGTGCCGCGACCGTGAAATGCCGGTAGGACAGTCGCTCATGGCTGACCAGGTAATCGATGTAGTAGTTGAGCAATTCGTGCACATCATCCGCATGCTCGCGCAATGCCGGAATATGCATCGGCACCACGTTCAGGTGGTAGAACAGGTCATCGCGAAAGCGGCCGGCCGCGACCTCTTCCTCGAGATTACTGTGCGTGGTAGCGATAATGCGCAGATCCACCTCGACGTCTTCACTGCCACCGACACGCTTGAACAAATGTGTCTGGAATACACTCAGCAGGCGTGCCTGCGTTTGCAGGTCCATGTCGGCGATATCACCAATGCACAGTGTGCCGCCATTGGCCTGCTCCAGCCTGCCGTAACTTACGGCCTCGCCCTCTTCATGACCAAACAGTTCCGCTGCCGAATTTTCTCCCGTCATTGAACCGACCGCGATCTCGACGTATGGCCCGTCCTGCCGCGGGCTATGGTCATGTATGTAGCGGGCAAAGGTCCCCTTGCCGGTGCCGGCCTCGCCGCTGATCAGCACCCAGCTGCCTGACTGCGCGATCTTGCGGGCCTGCTCGCGCAACTGTTCCATGCTGGCGGACTTGCCGACCGGTTCGACCACCGGCAGTGCCTGCCCGCGCAGGTCCGTGTTCTCCTGCTGCAACCGCGCACTCTCGAATGCACGCTCGATAGTCAGCAACAGCTTGGCGAGTGAAATGGGTTTCTCGATAAAGTCGTAGGCGCCGAGACGGGTCGCCTCGACGGCGGTTTCCACAGTACCGTGTCCGGACATCATGATCACCGGGCAGGGCAGGCCGCCGTTTTCCGACCATTCCCGCAACAGCGAAATGCCGTCGATATCCTCCATCCAGATATCGAGCAGGACAAGATCCGGACGGCGCGTGCGTCGCGCCTTGCGCGCTGACTCGCCACCCTCGGCCGTGGTCACGGTATAGCCTTCGTCTTCGAGGATATCCTGCACCAGGGTGCGGATATCCGGCTCGTCATCGACGACCAGAATATGCCGACCTGTCATGTAAGCTGTTCCGCAAATATGTTCATTTCGCCCCTGTAACCCGACATGCTGCTTGCAGCGCGGTGATTATAGCTCACACCGGCGTATCGCCGGCGCTTTCCCTGGCCGCCGGCCTGCTCTCATCGCCCGCAGCGCGCCTGCCCGACATCAGGAACCTGACGATAACGCGCGCCCCGCCACCCTCGGAGGATTCAGCACTGATATAGCCACCATGTTCCTCGACAATCTTCTTGACGATCGCCAGTCCCAGCCCGCTGCCCCTTGGCTTGGTCGAAACATAGGGTTCAAACACATTCGCCAGTATATCGGTATTGAAGCCGGGTCCGTTATCACTGACGCACAGGGCCAGCAGATCCATATCGGGCAGGTGTTCGATGCGCGTCGCGACCAGCACCTGGGCCTCGGGCAGATCCTTCACGGCTTCCAGGGCGTTTTTCAGCAGGTTGTGCAGTAACTGCCGGATTCTGCCGGCATCACCCTCCATGACAGGTGTATCCGCATCCAGCTGGGCGCGGATATCGACGCGCGCATCGTGATTGCGGTACAGGTCGAGCACCTCCAGCACCACCTCGTGCAGGTCCATTGGCTCCAGATTGATCTGCGGCACACGCGCATATTCACTGAAGGCATTGACCATCTTTTTCATGACCTCGACCTGGTTGACGATGGTACGCGTGGCACGATCGAGAATTTCAGCATCTTCCTGCGCCATGTGCTCGAGATAGCGATGCCGCAGGCGCTCGGCAGACAGCTGGATCGGGGTGAGCGGATTTTTTATCTCGTGGGCCAGCCGGCGCGCAACCTCGCCCCAGGCGGCATCACGCTGCGCCTGGATCAGCGCGGTGATGTCGTCGAACACGACCACCATGCCACCACCGCTCTGGCCGGATGCCTGCAGCGCCGTGCCGCGACACATCAACACCAGCCGTCCCTGTAGTCCCTGCAGCAGTATTTCCTCACGCCACGAGGCATCGCCGCCACCCCGATGGCGTGAAACCACATCGACGAACGGCTGCAGAAACGGATGGTCATCGGCCAGTGATGACAGGTCCTTGCCGAGGTATGGCTTGAGATCCACCCCGAGGCTCTCGCTGGCGCGCCGGTTGATGGCGCGCATGACGGAATCCCTGCCGAAACTGATGACACCGGAGGACAGGCTGGCCAGCACGGCCTCGAGATAGGTGCGCTGACCCTCGATCTCGCGTTTGCTGCGATTTTCCTGGTCACGCGACCGGGCCAGACGACGTGTCATGTCATTGAAGGAACGCACCAGAAAACCCAGTTCATCGTCACTCGCCACCGACAACCGCTTGCTGTAGTCGCCGTCGGCAACCGCGCGCGTTGCCTCGGCCAGGTCGCGCACCGGTGCCGCCAGGCGCCTGGCCATATGGAATGCCGCCCAGATCGCGGCCAGCAGGCTGAGCACCAGCACGATGGACAGCGTCAGCGAATAGCTGAACTTCAGCGGCCTGCGCAGCCAGGACATTTCGTTGTAGTGCGTATACGCCGACTGCACGCCATCGGCGAGCATACTGAAGCGTTCGGATACCTCGTACAGCACCTGCAGGGTATAGATTTCACCGTCAGCACGCGCCGACAGTACCGGCACGAGTGCACGCGCAAACAAACCGCCTTCCGCCGCCGGATCGAGACCGATGTAATGCTGGCGATTTTGCAACAGCAGCAGGATTTCACCGGGCGGCTGCAGCGGCATCAGCCGCGTCAGCTCGGCACTGCTGGATGCAACGATCCGCCCGTCGGTGCCGATCAGCGTGACCTCCGCAGCGCCTGCACGTACGCGCAGGTCATAGAGCGTTAGCGGCACGGTGGTCGGGGCCGCATTGGAAATTTCCTCCGCCATCTGCAGCGTCACTTCCAGCACCTCGTTCAGGCGTACATCAAGCGCGGCCCGACTCAGGTCAAGTGCATTGTCCAGACCCTGTTCGATGCGCACATCGAACCAGCTGTCGATACCGCGCTGGATCGACTGCAGGGAAAAGTAGTAAACGACCAGCACCGGCACCACCGAGAGGATGACGAACATCATGACCAGGCGGCTGGTCATGCGCGCACCGACCGCCTTGTTGCGGTGCTGGCGAACCAGACTGATGATATTGGCCACCACCAGTATGCCCAGCAGCAACAGCCCCAGTGCGTTGATGCCGAGTAACAGGGAGTAAATCTGGCCGAAGCGTTCCGAGTTATGCGTCGCGTCGCTCATCAGGTAAAGCGACACCAGCAGGAACGCGAACAGCCCCAGCATGGGAATGATGCCGAAGCCGATACGTTTTACTGTGCCAGCGGCCATGTAAACCACTGGCTGTTCATGTCCCACTCCGAAGACACGTAGGCAAGCAGGCGCACCGGCGTCGGCAGCGACTCGATGTCATGGCTGCCGCGCAGGCGAACAATATAGTTGCGATCCCGGTCGAGCGATTCGCCGGTCAGCAACAGGCTGTCGATGAGACCGGCGGCATACAGCGCATCATCCAGACGACTGTAGACACCCTGCCTGCCGGACCCCATGTCCCTGACCAGGTAGCTGCGGCTGAGCGCATGATACTGGAGATGACGCTGCTGTATGCGCTCATACTCAACCACATCCCACAGCCAGGCATGGGTCTTGACGATCTGTGCACGCAACTCGAACACCAGCGGGACACCGTTTTCCAGCGCTTCACGGGCGCCGCTGCTCAGGCCTATGTCGCACTGCGCGTCCAGAAACCAGCCGTGCTCGTCATGCCATACGTGTGCGTCCCGAACACTGAACTGACCGGCCTCGCCGGCCTGCAGGGCGGATGAAACGGTGACCTGTGCAACAAAAAAAAGTGCAACGCCCACTGCGCGCAGCAGGCTGTGCAGTGACATGCCCGTCAGCTGTTTTTGCGTACACATGCGAAATAAAATCCGTCCATCCGGTTCTCACCGGGAAAAATCTGTCTGCCATGCGTACAGCCATGCCCCCAGGCTGCACCGATAGTGACTTCTGCGGCACTACCGTGACGCGCAAGAAAGTTCCCGATCTGCCCGCTATTCTCCGCCTTCAGCACCGAGCAGGTGCTGTAGAGAAGCATACCGCCTGGCGCCAGCAAGGGCCACAAGGCGTCAAGTATCGCGGCCTGTTTCCCGGCAAGCGCATCGATATCACCCGCACGTCGCAACAATTTGATGTCCGGATGCCGGCGTATCACGCCGGTGCCGGAACACGGTACGTCCAGCAGGATACGCTGGTAGTGACGTCCGTCCCACCAGTCACCCGGTGCGCCGGCATCACCTTCGACGAGGTCCGCCTGCAGTGTGAGTCGCGTCAGGTTCGAGGCGACACGCCGCAAACGCGCCGCATCGATATCCACGGCCGTGAGCTGTACGGCCGGTTCAGTCTCGAGGATATGCGATGTTTTGCCACCCGGCGCGGCACAGGCGTCGAGCACGCGCTGCCCGGGCGCGAGATCCAGCAGGCCCGCAGCCAGCTGGGCGGCGGCATCCTGCACTGACACGTCGCCGCACGCAAATCCGGGCAGCGCACTCACCGCGACCGGCTTGTCCAGGCACACGGCCTGCGGTGCATGCGGGACGGACGCGGCGGACAGTGCATGTTCTGACAACCGTTCCATGTATTCATTCCGCGTCAGCCGCTGCCGGTTGATCCGCAACGTGAGGGGCGGGCGGGCGTTGTTCGCGGCGAGAATCACCGCCCACTCATCCGGCCAGTCCGTACGCAGCCTTTCAATCAGCCAGGACGGGTGTGCATGCAGCGCCTCCGGGGCGTCGCATGCTGTCGGCAGCAGACTTTCGTGGCGGCGCTGGAAATTGCGCAGGATGGCGTTGACCAGCCCGCGTGCCCAGTCCTTGTCGAGCGCGCGTGCCGCCTGGACGGTGGTATGGACGGCCACGCGCTGCGGCAGGGCCAGCCGGTCGAGCTGGTACAGGCCGATCAGCAGCAGGCAGCGAATATCCGCATCGCGCGATTTGAGCGGCCTGTCCAGCAGCTGCCGAAGGATCGCATCGAGCCGGTAATACCAGCGAATTGTCCCGTAACACAGCTCCTGCAGGAGGGCGCCGTTGCGCGCATCCGCGATGGATGCCTGCGCCTCCGGCAGCACCTGATCCAGCGATCGGCCGTGGCCCAGCACCTGCAACAGGACGCCCGCGGCGAGGGCGCGCACATCCTCCGTCATGACCGTACCGGCACGCACCCGTGCAGGCGCTCTAGCGCGTGGCGCCAAGACGCATGCCCGTGATGCGGTGCGCGTTAACGAAATCCGCGGACGTGACCGGCCGGGCTCCGGGCAACTGCAGGGACAGGATGCACAATACACCCCTGCCGCAAGCCACCCGTATGCCATCGCGGCCGGCCGACAGGACCGTGCCCGGCGGC
Organism: Halobacteria archaeon; assembly: GCA_013041945.1. Lineage (GTDB taxonomy): Bacteria > Pseudomonadota > Gammaproteobacteria > UBA9214 > UBA9214 > UBA9214. The sequence continues at coordinate 12,646 of JABDRC010000170.1, read as the reverse complement.
GCCGTGGCAGCGGTGTCTTCCGCCCGCGCCTCCCAGATGCGCAACTGCCGGTCATCCAGGCGTGTTTCTGCCACCGGCCACGCGTTGAAGGCGCGGATCTTGCGGGCCAGCAACCCGGCATCCTCGTCCCAGTCGAGACGTGCCTCGCGCTTGTCCAGCTTATGCGCATAGGTAGCAAGCCCGTCGTCCTGGGGTTGCGGCCGCAGGCTGCCTGCCGCGATCGCGTCCAGTTCCGCGCCGAGCAGCTCACCGCCCAGGGCTGCCAGCCGGTCATGCAGACGGCTGCCGGTATCCTCCGGCAGGATCGGGATTTTCCGGCAGGCCAGCACCGGCCCCGTATCCAGCCCGGCCTCCATTTGCATGAGGCATACACCGGTTTCGGTATCACCGGCCAGGATGGCGCGCTGGATCGGCGCGGCGCCGCGCCAGCGGGGCAACAGCGAGGCATGCACGTTGATACAGCCCAGACGCGGCAGGTCCAGCACCGCCTGCGGCAGTATCAGCCCGTAGGCCACCACCACCACCAGGTCGGCCTGCCAGTCGGCGAGCTGCCGCTGCGCCTCATCTCCCCTGAGCGATGCCGGTTGCACGACCGGTATATCCGTGTCGAGTGCCAGCTGTTTGACGGGGCTTGCAGTCGTACGCCGGCCACGACCGGCCGGCCGGTCAGGCTGGGTATAGACCGCCTCCACGGTATGCGTACCAGCGAGCAGGGCCTGCAGCGCGGGCACGGAAAACTCCGGTGTACCGGCAAAAACGAGCTTCATGGTCATGCCTGGAAACGGGTTGGAATATATCCCAACCTGCTGATTTATTAATGTTTATTGAATTTATCGGGGTGGCGCGTCAAATCACGTGGTGACCGGTCGCCGCCGCCGGCGACTGGCGCTGTTCCTTCTCGAGCTTCTTGCGAATCCGCGTACGCTTCAGCTGGGACAGGTAGTCGACGAACAGCTTGCCGTCCAGGTGGTCGATCTCGTGCTGGATGCACACGGCCAGCAGGCCGTCCGCCTGCATTTCGAACGGCTTGCCCGTCGGATCCAGCGCGGCCACCTTCACCCGCTCGGCGCGTTGCACCTGCTCGTACACACCGGGCACGGACAGGCAGCCTTCCTCCATCTCCTCGATACCGTCCACTTCGAGCAGCTCCGGGTTAATAAGGCATAAAGGCTGGTCCTTTTCTTCCGATATATCTATGACAACGATCCGCCTGGCGACATTGACCTGGGTTGCGGCGAGGCCGATACCGGGCGCCGCGTACATGGTTTCGAACATGTCGTCGACAAGCTGGCGCACAGTGTCGTCCACCTGCTCGACAGGTTGAGCGACGTTACGCAGGCGCGGATCGGGAAAGTGCAGGATGTTGAGGTTGGTCATGTGATTGGCGTCACAACTGGAGCTCGAAGTATCAAATATACTGTACCACAACCGGAGCTGTTGCTGTTGCCACGAACACGACAAAAGGTTTTGTTCTGTGTGGCTTTTCCGCTAAACTCGCGACTGACCCGCTTCTGCGTAGACTGACCACTCCAGCCTGTTTTCCCGCGCCGCGAACCGGCTGGATAACGATACACACAAGACGTAAAGGGACACCTATGTCAATCAAGAAACTGCTCGGAATGCTCTTGGCTGCACTCCTCACCGGATCGCTGGTTGCTGCAGATGTCGTGCTCAATCCGGATCACCCCGATCGTTATGTCGTCGTCCGTGGCGACACCCTCTGGGATATATCGGCGAGGTTCCTGCGTGACCCCTGGATGTGGCCGGAAGTCTGGTATGTCAATCCACAGGTCGGCAACCCGCACCTGATCTACCCGGGCGATGTCCTGAATCTGGTCTATGTCGACGGCCAGCCGCGAATCCAGGTATCCCGTGACGGCAGGCTGTCTCCGCGCATTCGCGAGGAGAGCCTCGAGAACGCCATACCAACGATCCCGCTGGATGCTATCAAGCAGTTCCTCTCACGCGCGCTGGTTGTGCAGGATGGCGAGCTTGAAGCCGCGCCCTATGTCGTGCAGAGCGCGGACGAGCATGTCGTTACCGGTGCCGGCGACCGTGTCTACGTGCGCGGCATCGACAGCAAAGACGTGGCCCTGTTCGACATCTTCGAACCGGGTGGTGCCTACATCGATCCCGACACCGATGAACTGCTGGGTTACGAAGCGATCTTCGTCGGCACGGGCCCGGTACAGCGTTTCGGTGACCCCGCCACCATCAAGCTGACCCAGACCACCCGCGAGGTCCGCGTGGGCGATCGCCTGCTGCCGGCCGACCGCTCCGAACCCGCGGCGTACTTCCAGCCGCACGCCTCTCCGCCGGGTACCGATGGACATATCATCTCGGTACTGGATGGTGTTTCGCAGATCGGCCAGTTCAATGTCGTGGCGCTCGACCTCGGTGAACGTGACGGTATCGAAATCGGGCATGTCATGCGGATCTTCCAGAGGGGCAATGTCATCCGCGACACCGTCAGCAACAAGTATGGCGACACGGTCAGGCTGCCGGACGAAGATGCCGGACTGGTGATGGTCTTTCGCACCTACGAAAAGGTCAGCTTCGGCCTGGTCATGAAGGCAACCCGCGCCATCCACATCAACGACTTCGTTCGCTCACCCTGATATCTGAAAAATCCCTGCTGTCATAGCGACGCAGGATGACACGTTGCGGACCGTGCTGACGTATAGTAGTCAGCATGGTGGCAGCTTCAGCAGGGTGCAATGGCGAGCAATCGCTGACTGACTGGCTTGCGGTGCTCCACGCACCGGGCGTGGGTAGCGCCACCTTCCACCGTTTGCTGGATACCTTCGGCTCACCGTCACTCGCGGTCCGTGCCCCGGCCGGTGAATTGCACCGGCTCGGACTGACATCTGCTGCGGTGGATGCCGTGCGCCGGCCCGATCGGGCTGCGCTGGACCGTGACCTGGAATGGTCGCAGCACGACGATAATCACATCATCACCTGTCTCGACGACGCTTACCCGCCCCTGTTGCGGCAACTGCCCGACCCGCCACCACTGCTGTATGCACATGGCCGGGTCGAGCTGCTGGGCGAACCGCAGCTGGCGATGGTCGGCAGTCGAAATCCGACCCGGTCCGGCCTGCAGACGGCGACCGATTTCGCCCGCCATCTCGGCGCCGCGGGTCTCGTCATCACCAGCGGTCTTGCACTGGGTGTCGATGCCGCCAGTCACCAGGGCGCACTGGACGCCGAAGGCGCTACCGTGGCCGTGGCCGGGACCGGGCTGGACCGGGTTTATCCGGCCGCTCACCGCGACCTGGCGCGCGCCATCGCCTCCACCGGTGTACTGGTCTCCGAGTTTCCTGTCGGCACGCCGCCGCTGGCGGAAAATTTTCCACGCCGCAACCGCATCATCAGCGGGCTGAGTCTGGGCACGCTGGTCGTGGAGGCCGCGCTCCGGTCGGGCTCGCTGATCACCGCGCGACTGGCGGCCGAGCAGGGACGCGAGGTGTTTGCGATCCCGGGCTCGATCCACAACCCCCTGGCACGCGGCTGCCATCGCCTGATTCGGGAGGGCGCCAAACTGGTCGAGACCGCACAGGATGTCATCGACGAACTGATGCCGCTGGCCGCGGCCTGCGCGGCGGAATCCGGTGCCGCAACGGCCGTAGCCCCGGAACTGGACCAGGACTATCTTCAACTTATTGAAATAATGGGATTTGATGAAATTTCCGTCGACCAGCTGGTGGAAAACAGTGGATTGACGCCGGCAGAAGTTTCCTCCATGCTGCTGCAACTTGAGATGGTCGGACAGGTCGCTACCAGCCATGGTGGATACTATATCCGTCTGAAATAAAAGGGTTTAATATGAAAGAGAACGTTTTCGACGTGTTGATGTACCTGTTCGAGAACTATTATATGGATGACGATCAGGGCCTCGCTGCAGACCGCGATGTCGTCCATCAGGAACTCAGCCAGGCGGGCTTCCCGAGTCGTGAAATCGACCGGGCCTTTCTGTGGATGGAAGGCCTGGCCCACGATGATACCGCGCAGGTCACGCCGGCGGCACACTCCGTGCGCCTTTACTCGAGCGACGAGATGAACCGGATCGACACCGAGAGTCGCGGCTTCCTGCTGTTCCTGGAACAAATGGGTGTGCTGTCGCCCGCCAACCGTGAACGCGCCATCGAACAGGCCATGGCACTGGAAAGCGATGACTTCGATCTCGACCAGATGAAGTGGGTCATCCTGATGGTGCTGTTCAACCAGCCGGGCGGTGAAGATGCCTATGCCCTGGTCGAGGACCTGGTGATCGACAGTACCCAGCGCGGACTTCACTGATCACCGTGTTGTTCAATTTGCCTGCGGCAGGCCGCACCTGACTACAGTCCGACTCGTATGAGCAAGAACCTCGTAATCGTCGAATCACCCGCCAAGTGCAAGACCATCAAGAAATACCTGGGCAGGGGTTTCGATGTCATGGCCTCCTATGGCCACGTGCGCGACCTTGTCCCCAAGGAAGGCGCCGTCGACACCGAGCACGACTTCGCGATGAAGTACCAGCTCATCGAACGCAACTCGAAGCATGTCGACAACATCGTCAAGGCGATGAAAAAGTCCGATGCACTTTATCTTGCGACTGACCCGGACCGTGAAGGCGAAGCCATCTCCTGGCACCTGTGCGAACTGCTCAAGCAACGCAAGGTACTCGACGGCAAGGCCGTGCACCGCGTGGTATTCAACGAGATCACCAAGCGCGCCGTCAATGAGGCGCTCGAACACGCGCGCAACCTGTCCACCGAACTGATCAATGCGCAACAGGCGCGTCGTGCGCTGGACTACCTGGTGGGCTTCAACCTGTCCCCGCTGCTGTGGAAAAAGGTGCGTCGCGGACTCTCGGCCGGACGCGTGCAGAGCCCCGCACTGCGCATGATCGTTGAGCGCGAGATAGATATCGAAAACTTCAAACCGCGCGAATACTGGACGCTGGAAAGCAAGCTTGGCAAGGACGAGCAGGAGTTCACCGCACGACTGACCCACCTGCACGGAGAAAAGCTCAAGCAATTCTCGATAAATAATGATACGTCTGCCAATGATGCGCGTAATGAACTGGTGAAGGCGGCAGCCGGCAAGCTCGTCGTAGACACCGTTGAGAAGAAAAAGCGCAGGCGCAATCCGGCCGCGCCCTTCACCACCTCAACGCTGCAGCAGGAAGCCTCGCGCAAGCTTGGCTTCACGGCGAGCCGTACCATGCGTGTGGCACAGCAGTTGTATGAAGGCATGGATATCGGTGGTGACACGGTTGGCCTGATCACCTATATGCGTACCGACTCGGTCAACCTTGCGCAGGATGCACTGGACGAGATGCGTGCATTCATTCCCGAACGCTATGGCGACCATGCATTGCCGTCCGAACCGCGCGCGTACAAGACCAAGGCGAAAAACGCACAGGAGGCGCACGAGGCCATCCGCCCGACCTCGATCCGCAATACACCGGATGAGATCAAGCAATACCTTAGTGCCGAACAGCTCAAGCTCTATGACCTGATCTGGAAACGCACCGTTGCCTGCCAGATGATCCATGCAACCATCAACACGGTGAGTGTTGACTTTGGTTGCGGTGAGGGCAACGTATTCCGTGCCACCGGCTCGACCGTGGTCGACCCGGGTTTCATGGCCGTCTACCGGGAAGATACGGATGATGCGAAGGCCAGCAGTGATGAAAAGCTGCTGCCGCCGCTCGAGAAGGGCGACAGCTGCGAACTGAAGGACATCAGTGCCGACCAGCACTTCACCGAACCGCCGCCGCGCTTCTCGGAAGCCAGCCTGGTCAAGGCCCTGGAAGAATACGGCATCGGCCGACCCTCGACCTACGCCACCATCATCTCGACGCTGCAGGCACGTGAATACGTCACGCTGGAGAAGAAGCGCTTCTATCCGACCGATGTCGGTCGCATCGTCAGCAAGTTCCTGACCGAGCATTTCACCCAGTATGTCGACTATGACTTTACCGCCCGCCTGGAAGACGAGCTGGATGCGGTTGCCCGCGGGGAGAAGGACTGGGTGCCGCTGTTGCAGGACTTCTGGAAACCGTTCAAGCTGCTGGTCGATGACAAGGAAACCAGTGTATCGCGCAGCGACGTTACCACTGAGGCGCTGGACGAGGAATGCCCCAAGTGCGGCAAACAACTGAATATCCGCCTGGGACGACGCGGCCGCTTCATCGGCTGCAGCGGCTATCCGGATTGCGACTATACGCGCAATGTCGATGACGAACGCGGCAGCGGCGAACCCGAGGTAGTGGAAGGACGCAAGTGCCCGGAATGCGAGTCCGACCTGATCATACGCAGCGGACGCTACGGCAAGTTTATCGGCTGCAGCAGTTACCCCGACTGCAAGTTCATCGAACCGCTGGAAAAACCCGAAGATACCGGCGTGCAGTGTCCGGATTGCAAGCAGGGCAACATCCTCAAGCGCAAATCACGTCGCGGCAAGATTTTCTATTCATGCCAGCGTTACCCCGATTGCGAGTATGCCATCTGGAACGAACCACTGGCGCAACCATGCCCGAACTGTCACTGGCCGATCACCGCCATAAAGACCACCAAGCGTTCCGGCACGCAGCGCGTCTGTCCGCAGCAGGACTGCAAGTTCGTCGAGCCCTGGGATGCGCCACTGCCGGCAACCGAAAAAGAGAAAACGAATACTGCATAGCGATGAACTGGCATATTCGTGAAGCCGTACGTCATATTGCAGCAGGCGGCGTGATTGCCTACCCGACGGACAGTGTCTACGGCCTCGGCTGCAACCCGCTGGATGCCGCAGCCGTGTTGCACCTGCTGTCGCTGAAGCAGCGCTCGCCCGCGCACGGCGTTATCCTGATCGGCAGTGAACCGGGCCAGTTCGCACCGTTCCTGCAACCACTGTCAAGCAGCACTGCTAACCGCATCCAGCGGACCGATGGCGCACCCGTCACCTGGGTGTTGCCCTGCCGGCCCGACACACCAGCCTGGCTGACCGGACAGCATGACACCCTGGCAGTACGCGTCACGAACCACCCGGTCGCCGCGGCGCTGTGCGATGCCTGGGGTGGCCCGCTGGTCTCCACCAGCGCGAACCTTCATGGCCGGCATCCCGCCACAAGCCCGCTCGGTGTCCGCAAGGCATTCAATGCCCAACTCGATTACATCCTGCACGACCCGGCAGGCGCCACCAATCGCCCCAGCACCATCCGGGACGGCCTCACCGGCGAGATACTGCGTCATTGAGTACACACATCGGACAGAAAGAGATCGAGCTGGTCAGTGATTATCTACTGACACTGCAGGACATCATCTGTGAGGCCATACAAGCTACCGATGGCAGCGGTAAATTCAGGGAGGACGAGTGGCCACGCGCGGAAGGCGGCGGCGGTCGGTCACGCGTCCTGGAAGGCGGCGCCGTCTTCGAAAAGGCCGGCATCAATTTCTCGCATGTCTTCGGCAGCGAGTTGCCACCCTCGGCAACAGCGGCCCGCCCCGAACTGGCCGGTCGCAACTTCCAGGCCATGGGTGTCTCGCTGGTCATACATCCGCACAACCCGTACATCCCGACCACGCATGCCAACGTGCGCTTTTTCATTGCCGAGAAAAAAGATGCGGACCCGGTCTGGTGGTTCGGCGGCGGCTTCGACCTGACGCCTTATTACGGTTTCAGGGAGGACGCCGTGCACTGGCACACCCTTGCCCGGGAAGCCTGTACGCCGTTCGGCGATGAGGTTTACAGTAATTATAAAAAGTGGTGCGACGATTACTTCTTTCTTAAACACCGCGACGAGCCACGCGGTATCGGCGGCCTGTTTTTCGACGACCTCAACGCGCGCAGCTTCGAACATTCCTGCTCGCTGATGATGAGTGTGGGCAATCATTTCCTGCCGGCTTACCTGCCCATCGTCGAGCGCAGGCGGGATATGGCCTACGGTGAGCGGGAAAAAGACTTCCAGCGCTACCGGCGCGGACGCTACGTCGAGTTCAACCTGGTGTACGACCGCGGCACCCTGTTCGGCCTGCAATCCGGTGGGCGGACCGAGGCCATCCTGATGTCACTGCCGCCGGAAGTCACCTGGCGCTATGACTGGCAGCCGCAAGCGGATACGCCCGAGGCGGAGCTGTACGAGGTGTTTTTACAGCCACGTGACTGGTTGGCAGACTGATCCCACCCCCGCTTTCCTGTACAGACAGGCTGCGACGGGCCGCCAGCCGGGAAAATGACCAGGAGTTGTAAAAAAACCCGCCTCCCGGCGGGTTGTGAACTCATTGCAATGTCGGAACGATGCCGTGCTCAGTCAGTGGTCCTGGCGATGGAAACCACGGCACGACCTTCGCAGATGTCCAGACCGCCGCAGTCCGCCTTGCTGAGATCGGTGTCGGTGTAGGCGACCTCGAAGTCGAAGCCCTCCAGGGATTTCGTGATGGCCACCTTCCAGTCTGTGTAGTCGAGACTGGAGTCGTCGTGGAACCACTGCTTGCCGGCTGAAAAACCCAGCCCGAAGTCACCGGGCAGTGACAGGTCCAGCATCCCGGCGGCGTAGCTGGCATCACCGCTCTTGCCGAAGAACTCGGGCGAATGGTAAAGCTCGACGCCGATCTCCGGCCCCAGTGCGGCCTCCTCGAAGGCGTAACCGAGCGTCGCCATGGCCTCCCAGTAATCGTAATCGAGGGAATCCTCGGCCCCCGGATAGGAATAATACAGCGCGCCGGCATCCCAGTAGATGCCGGATTCGAACTCGCTGGCAAAGCCGGCGTAGTAATCGATCTCGATGCTGGCTTCCTCGACGGTAGCGGCTGCAGGTACCCCCGCATTTTCGCGGAACTTGACGTTGGATGCCCACACGCCGGCATAGAAACCGTTCTCGTGCTCGTAATCCAGCGAACCCTGTATTGTCGGGTCCTCGTCGGTATTCGATATCCCGCGGAAGACATAATCCGAGGCCAGCAGGGTGGTCGCGGAAAATTCGGCCTGTGCAAGGCCCGTGCAGGCCAGCAGGATCGCGGCGATCAATCTCTTTAAACAGTCCATCGTGTACTCCCTTCCATGGGTTAGCGGTGCAATAACATGCCCGCATCTATATCGCTTGCGGAGAAAAATATTTTAAAAGGAGGCAGTTGCATCTCCGTCTCAGGCAATCCTCAGGTTGCGTTCGGCCAGCAGGTGAACGAGTTCATCGGCCGGCAGCGGGCGACTGAACAGGAAGCCCTGGATCACGTCACACTGCCGACTGATCACAATGCCTAGCTGGCTCTCGGTTTCGATCCCCTCGACCACGACACGCAGACCGAGTGTATGCGCCAGTGCGGTGATCGCCCCGACGATTTCTGCATCCTCCGTCTTTACATCGATCTCCCGCACAAAGGCGCGGTCGATCTTGAGTGTGTCGATCGGGAAGCGGCGCAGGTAGCTCAGTGAGGAATAACCTGTGCCGAAGTCATCCAGTGCAATACCGACACCCAGCGCCTTGATGTCCCGAAGCATCTCTATGGCGGTGTCCGGATCGCTCATGATGACGCTCTCGGTAATCTCGATTTCGAGACAGGCGGGACTCAGCCGGCTCTTTTCCAGTGCCGCATGCACGATCGCGGCGACATCCTGCCGGGCGAACTGTACGCTGGAGACATTGACGCACATCATGCGCATCGGGTAGCCCGCCTTCTGCCAGGCGCGCGCCTGCATACACGCCTGGTGCATGACCCACTCCCCGATCGGCAGGATCAGGCCCGATGTTTCGGCCAGCGGAATGAACTCGGCCGGCGATATCAGGCCATCATCCGGGTCACGCCAGCGCAACAGGGCCTCGATCCCGACCACTTCGCGTGTCACGCCGTGCACCTGGGGCTGGTAGAACAATTCCAGGTGACCCTGCTCCAGCGCACGCCGCAGCCTGCCCTCGAGCTCTACCCGCTCCACGGCAGCGACGTTCATGGCATTCTCGAAGTACTGGTAGGCGTTCTTGCCTTTTTCCTTGGCATGGTACATCGCAATGTCAGCATTCTTGATCAACGTATCGGAATCCCCGCCGTCTGTCGGGAAGACGGTAATGCCGATACTCGCGCTCACATGACACTCCTGTCCGAACAAGCGGATCGGTTTTGCCAGCACCTCGACGAGTCGCTGTGCCACTAGCCCCGGTGCGAGTGAATCCTGGATGGCGGGCAACAGGATAATGAATTCATCACCACCGAGCCGGGCCAGGACCTTGTCGGGCGTGTCTTTGCCATGTCCGCGCGCGATGTAATCGTCACCGCGCAAGACGTCTGTGATTCGCTCTGCGACTTCCTGCAGCAGCGCATCGCCCGCATGATGCCCCAGGGTGTCATTGACGTTCTTGAAGTTGTCGACATCCAGGAACAACACCCCGACGATTTCCTCATTCCTTTTTGCATGCGCGATCGAACGATCGAGATATTCCTTGAACATGGCGCGGTTCGGCAGCCCGGTCAGGCTGTCGTGATAGGCAAGAAAGCGCACCTGCTCATCGGAACGCTGCAGGCTTCCGGCCATTTCCTCGAACGCGGTTGCGAGTTCGCCGATTTCGTCATCGCTATTCATGCCGCTGACCTTGACAGACAGGTTACCGCGGCCGATTTCCTTCGACAGCCTGCGCAGGCTGTGTATCGGGCGGATGACCTGGAACTCCATTGCAAGCATCATGAACAGTGTCGTAACGATAATGGTGACCAGCGTGATGGCCGCCACGATGACACCGAGCTGGTAACTGATTGCGCGTAATTCGCTTTCCGGCAGGACTGCATGTGCAAACAGATCATCATGCAGACGCATACCTGCAAGAAATGCGCGTTCATCATTGAAGTCCTGCAAAATGGGGCGCGTAGCTGCTTTTGAATTCATCACCGTATCAATGAGGGTACCCGGCGTCGCGTCTCTCACCGGTCTCCTGGACGACTCGAAGAGGACATACCCCGTGGGGTCCGTTGCAAACAAATAGCCGCTTTGACTGATGGTTTCCTTGTGGATATGCGACTCTACCTCACCGAGGTCAACCGTCAGGCCTATATAGCCGCGCAAGCGGGGTGTACTGCCCACGGCATCGACGGCCCGGTTGATGAGTACGAGGGGCTTGCCGAAAAACAGGGATATCTTCCCGTTGTCCGGGTTGCGATAAACTGCTGTATAGATGTTGTCGCCGGCAGATTGCATGGCACGGAACAGGGCGCTGTCGCCTTCTTCGTCGGAGTAATTCTCGATGAATGGTCGTGTCTGACGGGCATCTTCATAGCCGTCAGGAAGGAAAACGCGGATTTCGTAGAATTCCGGAAACGCCTCCTGGTAGGCCGATAACAACCGCATCAGGGCGGGTTGCAGCAGGGTATAACGCTCCTCTTCATCATCGGTCAGAATATATTTCCTGACCAGCGTCTGCCTGGAGAGCAGCTCGATATTGCCACGCGCCGACTCGATCTCCGCCGCGACATGTTCCCTGAGGTGGTCGAGCGATGCCTGCATCTCTCCGAACACCCGCTGTTCCGATGCCTCCCTCAGTTTCATATAGGCAAACCAGCCGAGCAACAGCATCGACAGGATGATCAACGGAACGAGAAAGACAGGAATCTTTGTACGAAGCTTCAACTGCGAACACCCGGTATTGTTCCAGGTGCCTCGATCAGTGATTCAGGCGGGCAAAGTTCGTGTTGCGTGTCTTTATGGCACGCGGCGGCAGCGGCTTGTACACCTCCGATTGCGACAGGACCGCCTCGCTGGGATAAATGACCGGGTCCTCGAGGAACCCGGCGGGCAGCAGCTTTTCGGCTGCCCTGTTGGGAGTGGCATAGTAAACGAACTCGGCAAGCTGCTTTGCGTTTTCGGCTTCGTTCAGGAAGTTGACGAAGGTGTACGCAAGGTCCTTGTTCTTCGAGCCCTGCATCACCGTTACATAATCGGCCCAGATATTACCGCCTTCCCGGGGAACGACATAGCGGATCTCGTCATGGTGCTCCTGCAGCATGAGCGCATCCCCACTGAAAATCATGGCCATGGCGATATCGCCCTTGACGAGTTCCGAGTTTTCATCCAGTACCAGGTAAGTGTAGGTCCGCACGTAGGGCTTCTGTTCGAGCAGCAACTCCATGGCCTCGCGGACCTGGCGACTATCGGTACTGTTGGCCGAGTGGCCCAGCGCCTTCAATGCCATTCCCAGCGCGTCCCGCTGTGAATCGACCATGGCGATCTTTCCGCGCAGCTGCTCGGCGGGCTTGAACAGTTCCATCCAGCTCACCGGGGACGTCGTGACAAGATCGGCGCGGTAGCCGATGCCGAGCGTTCCCCAGAAGTAGGGCACGGCATGACCCTGTACACCGTCGAAGGCCTTGAGCCAGTCTTCGTCAATGTGTTTCAGATTCGGGATCTCCCGTTCGGTCGCGGCCGCCAGCCAGCCCCGTTTGCGATAAATGTCGACCATGGACCCGTTGACGATGGCGATGTCATACCCCATGCCGTCCGTCTCGACCAGCATCTCGTCGCGCAGATCGTCACTCTCGAAATACACTTCGCGAATCGTGGCGTGGTGCATCTTTTCGAATTTCTCGACCAGCTCGGGATCGATGTACTCCGACCAGTTCAGGATCACCAGCTCGCGTGGCGATGTTTGCCCGAACGCTGATGATGAGACAGTCATGAAGAAAAACAGGATGGCGTA
>JABDRC010000161.1 GCA_013041945.1 Halobacteria archaeon | reverse complement strand
TTCTCCTCGAGGCTCAGGGTGGCATCGAACAGCTGCGTCCCGTCCTGGTAGTTTTTCATGTGCACAATGAGCTTCTCTGCGGGTGTAGTGAATCGCCAGTCGTAGTCGATATTCATATCCATGAAGGGTGAAACATGAAAGCGCTTGTCGAGCAGGAAGCGTTTGGTCTCGCCGCCCCCCCGGTTGAGCGATTCGGGCAGGATATAACAGTACTGTTCGCCCCAGGGTGTGTTATTCACCTCCGCCACGACAAGCTCGAGCCTCTCGCCTGACTTGTCGAAGCAGTAGTAGAAACTGACCGGGTTAAAGCCGTAACCAAAGTACCGCAGGTTGGTCAGCAGACGAATGGGGCCTTCGAGTACGATATTCGCCTGTTCCCTGACGTAGCGGCGCACTTCGTCAGCAAGACCGGCCGATGCTTCTCCGAGGTGGTCTTCGCGCCTGAAGCGTGTCACTGCCGGGCGTGTCGAGGACCACAGCCAGCGTTTGCTGAACAGGTCCGGTAGTTCATCCAGATCGAGATACAGCATGAACATCCCGTAGCGAAACGCATGCGGGACCGGTGTATGGCGGCGGTGTTTAACCTGCCCTGAGTAGAGACGGCTGTGCATGTTTTAGATGTTCCCTGAAATCTTCTATGGCAGTCAGTGCGCTGACGACCCCGTCTTCATGAAAACCGTAACGCCAGTAGGCGCCGCAGTACCAGGTGCGGTGCCGGCCATTGATTTCACCATGACGCTTTTGTGCAGCGACTCCATCCGGGGTATAGACCGGATGCTCATACTGCAGGCGACTGATGATGCACCCGGGATCAATATTGTCCGTATCGTTGAGTGTGACACAGAATGTTTCGGCCGCATCGATGCCCTGCAGCATGTTCATGTTGTAGGTAACCGATACCCGCCGCTGACTGTCGCGCCTGCGCCGGTAGTTCCATGCCGCCCACGTGCGCCGGTGTTCCGGCAGCAGCGATATGTCGGTATGCAGAACGACATCGTTGTTCTGGTAGGGAATTGCACCCAGCACATCCCGCTCAGCCCGGTCCGGATCAGACAGCAGGCGCAAAGCCTGGTCGCTGTGCGTGGCCACGAACACATAGTCGAACTTTTCAGTGTTGCCGGCCGTGGTATGCAACTCCACGTGGTTCGGCAGGCGTCTAATCGAGTCGACCCCCTCGTTGAGGCGTATCCTGTCGCTGTATGGCGCACTCAAAACTTTGACATATTCACGCGAGCCACCCTTGATCACACGCCACTGGGGCCGGTCCCTGATATTCAGCAGGCCGTGATTGACGAAGAAGCGTACGAAATAGCGGGCCGGAAAGTCCAGCATCAGCCCGGGATCGGTTGACCAGATGGCCGCGCCCATCGGGATGATGTAATTGTCGATAAATAAACGACCGTAGTTGTTTTCGCGCAGGTACTCAGCCAGGGTGAGGGTCTCGTTGCCACTGTCGAGCAGCTGGCGCGACTCGCGGTTGAAGCGCAGGATGTCCCTGATCATGCCGTGGAAACGCGGCTTCAACAGGTTGCCCCGCTGGGCAAACAGCCCGTTGAGCGATGAGCCGTTGTATTCGATACCGGTGTGATCGCAGCGACTGCTGAAGCTCATTGCAGTCGGCTGTGACTGAACGCCAAGCTCGTCAAGCAGCGCGATGAAGCTGGGATAGGTCCAGTCGTTGAAGACAATGAAACCGGTATCGATGGCATACTGCCGACCGTCGTGCACGATGTCATGGGTATGGGTATGCCCGCCGACATGGTTGCCTGACTCGAATACGGTGATGTCGTGCTCCCTGCACAGTTGCCGGGCTGCAACGTTGCCGGCAATGCCGGTGCCGATGACCGCGATCTTCATGGCGCCCCGGCTCCCTCCGGCCCCCGGGCCTGTGGAACGCGGCGAATTTTCGATACATCGTAGCCCTGGCCGGAGATGACATCGACAATGGTCGAGTAATCGGTGTCGGGTATTGCCGGCGTACGCGCCATGACCCACACGTAGTCGCGCTTGTTGCGCCCTATCACGGTCTGCGTGTAGTCCTCGTTGAGGTAGATCACCCGGTAATCGGCCTTGATCGGCCAGATGAACTGCATGCCCCAGATCGCGTTGGATGGATCATCCCTCACAAACCCCATCGGCCTGTAGGTCTTTAGCGGGCCATCGAAGGACCCCTTGTTGAAACTGAAAGTCGTAGCGATCCGTTTGCCGTCGAGCAGCTCGTAGGATTCGATTGCATTGTGCGCATCGCGCTCTATAAAGGTGGGGATATTGGCGATCACGTACCAGTCGCCCATAAAGCGCTCCAGATCGAGCTGCGGCACGGTGCGAACCGGAACCGATGCACTGCAGGCCGCGAGTGTCATGGCGGGCAGTATAGTGAACAGCTGGATGAGCCTTGTCATTTGTGTTTACTCGGCAACGTAACGCAGCAACCGACCACCCTCGGTCGTGGATTGAAGGGCCAGCCACTGATTGTCCTGCGAATACCAGACCTCGATGTCGAGCTTGTCGGCCGAGAGCCGGTAGTGGTGCGCCGGGACATTCTTTTCTCCGACGGGAAGCGTGTTTTCACCGAGATAGCTGACTTCGACATCGAGGTATTCACCGGTTTGTGAATTCAGCAGGCGGTTCTGCTTGAGGAAGGACCTGTCCCAGTAGGCAAAGGTACTGATGCAGGCCGGCAGTTTTTGTTCACCGCTGTTCGTATTGACCAGAAAGCCCTCTGCGGTTGCCACTCCCTCGACCAGATACTGCTTGCCATTCTGGTCGGTGGAAGAATTGATACGTGTCAGGCAATTGTTGTCCCAGTACTCGACATTGTCGTGCGTGTACCTGAAGAAGGGAATCTTCAGGAAAGTCACGTTGAAGTTTGCCCGGGTCGCGAGCCGCTCGCTGTTTTCGGTTTTCGTCAGGGTGAAATAATGGTGGCCGATTTCCCGGTCATCCAGGTACACGCGAAAACGCCATTCCTGTTCGACTGTGGCGCTGGCGGCCAATGGCAACAGGACGGCAAACGTCCCGAACAGACCGGTAAGGAGATGGCGAGCCCTGTTTGTCGTCATGCTGAACATTGCAGTTACCCCGCTGTGCGCTGGCCGGGAGTGCCGGGTATGAAGGCGTTGGTGCGCTCGATGTAGTCGCGATAGGCCGGACGGCGATCGACGATGTCCTTTTCCAGCAGAGTCACGCCCGAAACCCGCAGCAGCAGGAAGGTCATCAGCAGCGGCGAGAGCACCGACCACCAGCCACCTGCCGCGAGCGCAAATAAAAAGAATCCCCACCACACGCAACACTCACCGAAATAATTGGGGTGGCGCGTGTAGCGCCACAGGCCGGTGTCCATGACCTTGCCACGGTTGCCGGGGTCGCTTTTGAAGGCGGCCAGCTGGGCATCGGCGACACTTTCGAACAGGATGCCGAAAATCACCAGCACAATCGCCAGTATATCAATCAGGTTGAGCGGGATGCTGCCGGTGGTGGCGGCCAGCAGCGGCAGGGAGATGATCCACGCCAGCAGCCCCTGCAGCAGAAACACGATAAACAGGCTCGAAAAGGGGAAATGCGGCGAGTATTTGCGCCGCATGGCCTGGTAACGCGCGTCCTCGGGTTCGCCCCAGTTGCGCCAGGTGATGTAGGCGGACAGCCGGATGGCCCAGACGCTCACCAGCGACAGGACGATCACACCGCGCGGTGTGCCGTAGTCAAATCCCAGGAAATAGGTGATGCACAGGGCGAGAAATATCAGCGACCACAGGCTGTCGACAATGCTCACGTCCCGCCTGAAAAGGCTGACCAGCCAGAATAGCGCCGGCAGTGCCAGTGCAACCAGCAGGCCGCTGAGATAGAGATCGATATCAAGCACGGGCGCTCCATGTTACCAGGACCGGGCCGGGTTGCGACGGACTGCGAGCATCCGGGCGTTGCGATAACCGCATCCGCAGCGGCATCAACTCGCACCAACCCGTTGACGCAGTGGCAACATGCCTGCTCATAATCAGCAACGCAGCGACGCTGCCCGGCCAACCGGCCTGGAATGCCGGTGCAGTGTTGATAACGGCCTTCATTAACGGGCCGCCCTCTCGAACAGGTAGTGGCCGACACGCCATTGTTGCCCGTTGTCACAGGCGAACAGTTCGGCGCAGGCCATGAAGAACATCCGCCAGCGCATCCACCACTGCTGGGCCGCCTGTTCCCCGTAGGTCTGCTGCAGGATTGGCCAGATGGCTGCGCGCCTGTCGTCCATGTTGTGCAGCCAGGCATTGGCGGTCTGCTCATAGTGCAGTCCGCTCCACTGCCAGTCCTGCACGATGCCGAGATGTTCCTGAAAATACAGCGGCAGATCGCTGGCGGGCATCATGCCCCCGCTGAAGAAGTGTCGACTCATCCAGTCGCCGGCGTCCTTGTCCTCGAACAGGTACGGCACCTCGCGATGACAGAAGATGTGCATGAAAAACTGCCCGTCGGGTTTCAGCCAGTGGCTGATGCGTTCGAACAGCAGGCGGTAGTTGCGCATGTGCTCGAACATCTCGACCGAGACGATCCGGTCATAGGTCGACCCGCCCTGGTAATCGTTCATGTCGCATGTGACGACCTCGATATTGGCAAGCTGTTGCAGTTGCGCCTGCTGCATGATGTGTTGCCGCTGGGACGATGAATTCGACACGGCCGTGATGCGGCTGTGCGGGAAATGCCGCGCCATCCACAGTGTCAGGGAGCCCCACCCGCAACCCAGCTCCAGGATATCCATGCCGTCCTGCAGTCCGGCACGCTCACAGGTGATACGCAGCGCATCCTGCTCGGCCTGGTCGAGACCGGATGTACCCTCACCCCAGTAACAGCAACTGTACTTGCGGGCCTTGCCCAGCACTTCGTCAAAAAATGCAGCCGGCACCTCATAGTGCTGTTCGTTGGCCCGGTGGGGCAATGGCGCAACGGGAGAGTGGTCCATGGCATGGATAAAAGCAGTCTTGTGGGCGGCAGCGGCTTCGCAGTCACCGGTCGGCAGCCCGGCCAGGCGCGCCCTGAGGAGCCGCCGGATACCGTGGCGTATGACAGCATCCGGGACCAGCCCCTGTTCCGTCCAGTCGATTGCCCTTGCTGCGCTGTTTGTCATGCTCATCGTTTCGGCTACTATAGTATGTACAGATCTTATACGTAGGATTCAGATAACTGTCAAGCGTGGCGAGGCCTTCAGAGGGCTCACCCGGCTGAATAATAGATATTTATAATTAATATTCAGCTAGTTATATATTTTGCGACTCTATTCACCATTCTGAAACGAAGTACAATACTTGTACATCAAGTACAGTTATTGTATAACAACTGGCAGACACGAGGAAAAATCCATGCGCCCGATCAGTCTCTTCATCCTTTTCATGTCACTGTTGCCTGTGAGCCTCCCGGCCTCGGCCGCCGAATGCCCCGAATCGCTGGATCATTACAAGCGCCCCCTCACCGGGCAGCAGCCGGTTCATCTCTGCGATGTCATGCAAGGCAAGGTGGTGCTGGTGGTCAATACGGCCAGTCGTTGCGCGTACACGCCGCAGTACGAGGGCCTCGAACAGCTTTACGAACGCTACCGCGAACGCGGGCTGGTGGTCGCCGGCTTCCCGTCCAACGATTTCGCCGGACAGGAACCGGGCACGGAGCAGCAGATTCGCAAGTTCTGCCGCCTGACCTACGGTGTTGAGTTTCCCATGTTCGAAAAGGTCCATGTGAAGGGCGCAGCGGTCGATCCCTTCTACGAGCACCTCGCGCGGGAGACGGGCGTGACACCGCGCTGGAATTTTCACAAATACCTGCTGGACCGGAACGGCCGCGTCATTGCCAGCTTTCCCAGCCAGGTGAAGCCCGATGACCGGCGGCTGGTCGACAAGATCGAGGAGCTGCTGTGAATCATCCTGTCCACGAGACAGCGGAAACCATGCGGCCATCGTTGCCGCACGATGAACCGGCATGTCAGCGCAATGCCGCCTGGCTGGGCTATGCCGGGCTGCTGCCTTTTGTCGCCCTGGCGGCCCTGGTCCTGCTGTCTGCCGGCGACATTCAGGTGCAGGCCCGCACCGCACTGATTGCCTACGGTGCGGTCATTATCAGTTTTCTCGGGGCATGGCACTGGTACGCGGCCATCGAGCTGGGCGGCAGCAGCGCCACCCTGGCCAGGATGTCGTTTGCGGTCTCCCCCGCCCTGCTCGGCTGGCTGGCGATACTGCTGTCTCACCCCTACGGCATGGCGCTGGTGATTACCGGCCTGCTGATGACCTGCGTCGCCGATGGCCGCTGGCGTGCGACCAGCCGGCCCTGGTACCGGCAGCTTCGGCAGCGGCGCACCCTGATCGCAACGGCAAGCATGACGGCTGCCGTGTTTTCACAACTGTAAGGCGCAGCATGGCCGGGCGCGCCGGCACAGGGCTGTTCGCACGGGAAAGCATGCAGGCCAATCCG
>JABDRC010000157.1 GCA_013041945.1 Halobacteria archaeon | reverse complement strand
GTGTTCGCAATGCTGGCAGAGCATGGGCAGGGTCTGGGTGTGCCCGGTCAGCTTGTCTTTCAGCCTGACCTTGCGGATCCACTGGGCGTCGGTCGCAGGTCGGTCGAAACCGCTCAGGCCATGCTCGTCATTGCAGGCCTGCACGCAGTCATTGCAGCCTTCGGCGCACTTGTTCGAATCGACCAGCATGCCCCAGCGAACCCCGCTGTGGACGGGTTCGTCGGTCGGCCTGGCCTGACCGAGTTCCGTCAGCATGATACCCGGCGCAAGCGCAAGGCCGGCGGAGGCCTTGGCCGTGTTACCGAGGAAGCGGCGACGGTAGATATCGATACCCTGCTGTTCGCTCATTGTGCCTGGCCTCCTGTCACTGCCAACGGCGCTCTGTCAGCCGACAGCAACAGCGATTCTCCGCCACCAGGCTGCGAAAGTTTTTGTGCAGTACTGACCGGCCGGTCGGCATGACACTGGAAGCAGTCGATTCTCACGGCCGCGTAGGTGTGGCAGCTGTTGCAGAAATGTTCCTCGCTGCTGGCGCGCGGTGCGTCGGGGGCGTCACTGACATGGCAGTTGATGCACTCGTTCAGGCTGTGCTGCCTGGTGCGGATCCCCTGGTACATGGTCTCGTCCCGCTGGTGCAGGATGTACTCCATGTGATTCTTGCGCATATCATCCACCGGCTCGACGCAGCCCTGCGTCTCGCTGACGCGCGCCTGCGCCTCCGGTATGACCGGCAGAAGGGAACCCCCGGCCGATGCCGGCACCGCGGCACCGAGCAACAGGCTCAGCAGCAGGATCTTGAGACCGTAGTTAATCATGTGTGCGATCGTTTCCTAGTGGTCACCCATGGCCATGTCGATATACCCGGTCGGGCAGACGTCCGAACAGATATGGCAGCCGATGCACTTGTCGTAATCGGTATCCACGTAACGGCCCATGGTCGCCTGGTCTTTCTTGACGCGGAAGATGGCGTCCTGCGGACAGTAGATCACGCAATTGTCGCATTCGAAGCACATGCCGCAACTCATGCAGCGTTCGGCTTCGCTGACGGCCTGTTCGGTGTTCAGGCCGATGCCGCGTTCCTCGAAGTGTCCCAGCACATCCTCGGCACTCGGACCCTTTGCCGAACGCTTGTTGCGCGGTGTGAACGGGAAGTGGCCAAGGAACAGGCGATCCGAGGAGATGATCTCGGCACTCGAGCGGTCCTCGTAGTTGTGCACGGCGAAGTTGGCCGAACTGGTGCCGCGCTGGTCATCCTTGTTCGGATCGAAGGGTTGCGGGTCCAGGTTGGTCTCGTGCAGTTTCTGCAGCAATTCGAAGTGATGCACGTCGACCTTCGGCCGCTTCTTCTGCGCTTCCTGCTTGAGGAAGTGGTCGATACTTTCGGCGGCAATCGAGGCCTGGCCGATGGCGGTGGTGAGCAGGTGCGGACGGATGATATCGCCGGCCACGAAGTGACCGTCGCGGCCCGGTACCTGGTAGAAGGCATCGGCGTCGATCAGGCCGCGGCCATTATCCATGGACTCGAGGCCTTCGGACAGGTCACCGCCCTGGCCGATGGCGGACACGACCAGGTCACACTCGACCTCGAACTCGGTGCCCTCGACCGGGTTGGGGCGGCCATCGACCATTTCACACTTGGCCATCTTCAGTCCGCAGGCGAGACCCTCGCCGTCGAGGACGACTTCCACCGGCATGACGCCGTTCAGGATGGTGACACCCTCGTGCAGGGCATCCTCGACCTCGTGTTCCGTAGCGGTCATCTCCTCGCGCCCGAACAGCGACGTCAACGTGACTTCAGCCCCTTCGCGGGCAGCCGCAAAGGCGGAGTCGTGTGCAACATAGCCGCCGATGACCTGTTCGGGGCGGTCTTCCTTGTTGATCTTGGTGATCTTGCCCAGACGGCGTGCCACGGAGACCACGTCGATGGAGGTGTCACCACCACCGACACAGACGACCTTGTCGGTCGTGACCTGCAGGGTGCCCTTGTTGAAGGCCTCCAGGAAGGCCACACCGGACACGCAGTTGGGCGCGTCGCTGTTCGGGACCGGCAGACTGCGGCCGGATTTACAGCCAAGTGCCCACAGCACGGCGTCGTATTCCTTCTCGATGTCCTCGACGGCGACATCCTTGCCGACGCGGGTGTTCATTTTCAGTTCGATGCCGCCCATGTCGACGATGCGCTGACACTCGTGGTTGAGCACATCGCGCGGCGTGCGGTAGCCGGGGATACCGTAGCGCATCATGCCACCGAGTTCCTCGTGGTCGTCGAAGATGGTGCTGGCGTGACCCATGCGGCGCAGCTGGTAGGCTGCAGCCATGCCGGCGGGGCCGCCACCGATAATGGCAACCTTTTTGCCGCTCAGCTGTTCGGGGGCATCGAAGGTGAATTTCTGTTCAAACGCCTGGTCACCGATGAACTGCTCGACCGAATTGATACCGACGAAATCCTCGACGTTGTTGCGGTTGCAGCCATCCTCGCAGGGCGCCGGGCACACGCGTCCCATCATGGACGGGAACGGGTTGGCGTCGGTGGAACGGCGGAAGGCGTACTCTTCCATGCTCATTTCACCGGTCGGCTTCTCGATGCCGCGCACGATCTGCAGCCAGCCGCGGATGTCCTCGCCGGACGGGCAACTGCCCTGGCAGGGCGGCGTGCGATGCACGTAGGTCGGACATTTGTAGGAGGTATCTTCATTGAAGATGTCGTCGCCGATGCGCGAGTACGTGTAATCGCCGTCTTCGAAGCGACGGAATGTCAGATCTTTTTCCATGTCTTCTTTTGAAGTTGCCATGCCTGTTCTCCTGTTATCTGATCGGGTATTCACCCAAACCGGATTCTGAATTTACTGTTTGTTTCCCATGACGATCGCGTTGCTGACCAGCTGGTGCACGCTGACGATGCTGTCCATCTGGAAGCCGTAGTAGGGCATCACCTTCGCAAACTGGCTCTTGCAAATCGCACAGATCGCGGCCATGTGGGTGACGCCATGCTCATCGACCACATGCTTGAGTGCCTCCATGCGGGGCAGCGCTCCCTTGACGCGGATTTCCATGAGGTCGTCGGTCAGCAAGCCGCCACCGCCGCCACAACAATAGGTGGCGTCGTGGATGGTGTCCTGCGGCATATCGAAAAAGTGGTTGCAGCTTGCCTTGATCACTTCACGCGGGATGGTGAACTGGCCGCCGGGCTTTGCACCCATGCGCGAGGCGCGTGCAATGTTGCAGGAATCATGGAAGGTCAGGCGCATATCATCGTTGGCCGACTTGTCGAGCGTGATGCCGCCGCGCTGGATCAGGTCATGCGTGAACTCCAGGATGTGCTGCGGGACCGGGTAATTCGGGTCGAGAAAATCGAACGGGCCGGCCAGCGTATTCAGGAAGCTGTAGGCGACGCGCCAGGCATGTCCGCATTCACCGAAAATAATGCGTTTCACGCCGAGGTCCAGTGCCGCCTCGCGTACGCGCAGCGACAGCTTGCGCATGTTCTCGTAACTGCCGATGAACATGCCGAAGTTGGCGGCCTCGGAGGCATGCGAGCTGAGGGTCCAGCTGAGGCCGGCCTCGTGGAAGACCTTGGCGTAACCCATCAGGCCGTCGACGTGCGGTTCGGCGAAGAAGTCGGCGGACGGGGTCACGACCAGTACGTCGGCACCTTTCTCGTCCAGCGGCAGGCGCACCTTGACGCCGGTTTCATCCTCGATGTCTTCCTCGAGTCCCTCCAGGGTGTCGGCCAGGGCCGGCTCCGGCAGGCCGAGGTTGTTGCCGATCTTGAAGACCTTGCCGATGATTTCGTTGCAGTACTTCTGACCCACGCCGATGGTATCCATGACCTCGCGGGCGGCCATCGAGATCTCGGCGGTGTCGATGCCATAGGGGCAGTACACGGAGCAGCGGCGGCACTGCGAGCACTGGTGGAAATAGCTGTACCAGTCGTCGAGCACCTCTTTGGTCAGGTCGACGGCACCGACCAGCCTGGGGAAATACTTGCCGGCGAAAGTAAACTTGCGGCGGTAGACCTTGCGGTACAGGTCCTGGCGCGCGACCGGCATGTTTTTCGGATCGCTGGTGCCGAGGTAATAGTGGCACTTGTCGGTGCAGGCGCCGCACTTGACGCAGGCATCGAGAAACACCTGCAGGGAGCGGTATTTCCCGGTCAGTTCCTCCATCTTGTCGTAGGCGACCTGCTGCCAGTTGTCGACCAGTTCTCCCGGAAAACCCAGCGGTTCCTGGAACTGTTCCTTGGCGATGAACGGCTTGCTGTGCGCCATCACGCCCTCATGCAGCAGAGGGATGACGGGGTATTCCTTCAGTTCCGGTGTTTCGAAATCAGCCACGCTTCGCTCCAGATAAAGTCGTTATGCCGGTTACTTGTCGAGTTCAGCCGCCCAGGGCGCGATATGTCGGGAATCATGTGCGCGCAGGCCGGGTTCGGCGCGCGGGTTGTCGACCTGGTTGCGCGTCGGACTGAAAAATACACCGGGTGCATGCAGCAGTTTGCTGACCGGGAATATGATCATCAATGCGGCAACCAGGCCGAGATGGACCAGCAGCAGCGGGTCCTCCGGAATCGGCTGCCAGTTGAAATACATCAGGCCCAGGAAAAAGGCCTTCAGGGCCACGATATCGGTGTGCGTGATGTAGTCCATGCCGAGACCGGTCAGGGCTATAGCCAGCAACAGTGCCAGCATCAGGTGGTCTGACAGCGCCGATATGTAGCGTACCCGGTCAACGAATACGCGGCGTGCCCACAGTCCGGCCAGTCCGGCGGCCATGGCGAATGCCGCATACAGTCCGAACGGCTGGATCAGGTCGACCCAGGTCCACACCGGGTTGGTGAAGTAACGCAGGTGACGCGCCAGCACCAGGAACATGCCGAAGTGAAACAGGTAACCGAACACCCAGATCCACTTGTTGGAACGGAACAGACTTTCGAAGAAGGCCACTTCGCGGAACATGCGCAGCACGACACCCTGGCGGGTTACCGGTGCCGGGGTGGTCGGTATCTTCAGGGGTGCCGGTGTCTTTGCATATTGCCGGATCTTGTACGCCAGACCGCCGACCAGCAGGGCCGTGGCAATATAGAACAGCAATGCATAAACAATGGTCCAGAAGGGCATGCTTTCCGGGCTCCTCTAGTGACGGAATCGTTCGGACGCCTGCAGGGAGATACCTGCAGGCCTCCGGGAGTGCGTCAGACGCAGCCGGTCGGCTTCGGCAGGCCGGCGTACTTGCACGCCTGTTTTGCCGGACCGTACGGGAACAGTTCGTACAGGTACTTGCTGTTGCCCTTGTCCTTGCCGAGTTTCTTGCCGATGGCCTTGGTAAGCACGCGCACCGCAGGAGCGATCTGGTATTCCTCGTAATATTCACGCAGGAAATTGATGACTTCCCAGTGGTTCTCGGTCAACTCGCAGTCGTCGATCTTGGCCATCACTACGGCGACATCTTTGTCCCAGGTATTCAGGTCGGCCAGGTATCCTTCCTCGTCGGTTTCGTAAGTCTTTCCGTTTGCCTCGATACTACTCATGATAATTGTCTCCTTGTTGGACGACGCCAGTTAGTCTAAAAGATGTCAGAGCCACGACTGCACATTGTCGCTGGCTGCAACCATATCCACGAAGCCGGCGTAGTCGACGATTGTGATACCGTCAACCAGCTTGTCTTCCGAAATGCCGCGGGCGGCCAGATCGGGGCCCAGTACCGATACGCTGCGCCCCTCGAGCAGGGACGCGGCCTTGCCGGCCTTGATGGCCCCGTAGACACCGTCCTCGATAAGCAGCAGCGAGTCGCCGTCCTTCATGATCGAGGTTGCGGTATCCAGGTTGCAGCCGTCATGGGGTGATTTGTTTACCAGATGTAACATTGACATATATCCGTTATTCCAGTGTTAAAAGTTGAACAGTACGTCCTGGTCAGCCAGGACCTCGGACAGCTCGGCGCGACTGACCAGGCGAATGGAATCTTTCTCCGCGTAGTCTTCGTCCTCGTCTTCCCACACCAGGTGCTGCAGGTCGTCGAGCGTCAGGCCGCGTTCTTCAAGCGACTCCTTGTCGACGTAGATCTTGTTCACTTCGTAGTCACCCAGTGCCGTATAGGTAGGCGAGAAATTCTTCATGCCGATACCGGTAGTGTCCTGGCCCTTGGTGAGCTGGTACACGCCGTCGTCCATGAACGCCACGCTGACATCCTGCTCGAATGCCGCGCCGATCAGCACGACTTCCAGTGACTCCCAGGCATAGATCGTGCCGTAGGGCGCCTTGCGGTTTATATACATCAGTTTCTTTGTTTCAGGCATCCGTATTTTCTCCGATCAGTCGCCAAACACGATCACGCGATCACTCTCGATGCCACCCTCGATCAGCTGTCCGAGACCGGAAATCCGGAAGCCGGGAGCGATGTTGGTGGCGTCCTTGCCGTTGCGCTCGGCCTCGCCGTCGTCGACGATGCCGCGCCGCTGGGCTGCTGCAACGCACAGGACCATGTCGATGTCATGCTCCTGACCGAGCTTGCTCCAGCGATCGACGATATTACGATCATCCTGCGGCGGTGTCGTCAGGCGGGTGCCGTTGTTCACGCCGTCGTGGTAGAAAAAGATACGAAAGATTTCGTGACCTTTATCGAGCGCCGCCTTGGTGAAGTGATAGGCCGTGTCAGCCGCTTCGTGCTGGTAGGGTCCTTCGTTGACCTGGATAGTGAACTTCATCGCCGACCCCTCAGAAACGGATGTGCGTGGAAGCGTTCAGGCTTGCACGGGCGCCGCGCCAGTTATCGATGTGATACTTGGTGAACGGCAGTCCGGTCTTCTCGAAGAAGCGCGGCCAGCCGATTCGCTCGACCCAGTCATTGATACGCTCCCAGTCCTTCGCGTCGTCCTTGTAGGTCTTGAGGATCTTCTTGACCACGGCGGTGGCTTCCGGCCAGCGCGGCGGGTTGTTCGGGATGCCGGAGGCAACCAGCTTCTGGAAGGTCGGCTTGCCGCGGGCATTGGAGTGGTTGCCGCCGACCCAGATGGCCAGCTTGGAATGCTCGGCATCGTTGATCTGCATCGGCGGGCAGGGCGGGAAGCACGCGCCGCAGCAGATGCATTTCTTCTCATCGACTTCCAGTGACGGCTTGCCGTTCACCAGCGCCGGACGAATGGCCGCGACCGGGCAGCGTGCCACCACCGACGGGCGCTCGCACACATTCGATACCAGGTCATGGTTGATCTTCGGCGGCTTGGTGTGCTGTACGTTGATGGCAATGTCGCCCTGGCCGCCGCAGTTGATCTGGCAGCAGGAGGTGGTCATGTGCACGCGGTTGGGCATGTTCCAGCCTTTGAATTCATCGATCAGCTCGTCCATCATGGACTTCACCACGCCGGAGGCGTCGGTGCCGGGGATGTCGCAATGCAGCCAGCCCTGGGTGTGGGAGAGCATGGCCACCGAGTTGCGGGTGCCGCCGACAATGAAGCCTTCATCGGTCAGTGCCTTGATGAGCGGTTCGACCTTGGCCTCGTCGGCTACCTGGTATTCGATGTTGCTGCGAATGGTGAAATGGATGTAACCCTCGCCATGCTTGTCACCGATGTCGCACAGCTTGCGCAGGGTGAACAGGTCCAGGATGCGCTGGGTGCCGGCGCGCACGGTCCAGATCTTGTCGCCGTTACGCGAAACGTGCAGCAGCACGCCGGGCTGCGGGTCTTCGTGGTAGGCCCACTGACCGTAGTTCTTGCGCATCACCGGATGCATGTACTGGAATGCGTCAGGGCATCCTGATTCAATTGGCGAACGCATTTCTTCTGCCATGTGACTCTCCTGAAAATTCTTCTGTTTTGAACAAATCCCGGTGCAGGGCACCGGGTTCGTCGTGAGTAAGGAAAAGCTATGTCAAGCGGAAGCGGCCTCTCTCTTGCGGGCGAACCACTTCTCGGCCTCTTCGTCCCAGCCATCCATGCGGACGTAGGAGCTCTGACGCGGGCTGCCGACCATGTTCGGGTCGACCTCGACGTCGATGCCTTCAAGGAAGTTGACCAGGCCGATGCGCTCGATCATCTCGCCGCAGCGTTCGTGCTCCAGGCCGTTCTCGGCCCAGAAGTCGATGATCTCCTCGGCCATTTCCTGCAGGCTCTCGTAGTCTTCCTCGGTTTCCAGCTTCTTGAACGGAACCACGACGGTGCCCATCAGGTCGCCGATCTTCAGCGTGCGCTTGCCGCCGATGAGGATGGTGACGCCCTTGTCATCACCCGGATGCAGGGCGCGCGGCATGACGTTCAGGCAGTGCATGCAGCGTACGCAGTTGTGATTGTCGACGGTGATGGTGTCGTCGTCGTTCAGGCTGATGCACTGGGTCGGGCAGCGGCTGATGACGTTGTCCATCAGGTACTGGCGGCCTTTCTTCTCAACGTAGTACTTGACCTCGTCCTGGTTGATCTTCATGTCGTCGCGCCAGGTGCCGATGATGGCGAAGTCGGCACGCTCGATGGCATTCTGGCAGTCGTTCGGGCAGCCGGAGACCTTGAACTTGAATTTGTAGGGCAGGGCCGGGCGGTGCACATCGTCGGTGAAGTTATTCACCATCCAGCGGTGAATGCTGTGCTCGTTGCAGTTGGACATTTCACAGCGGGCGCCGCCGACGCAGGACATGGCGGTACGCACACAGGGTCCGGCGCCACCGAGGTCCCAGCCGTACTCGTTGATCTCGTCGAAAAAATGCTGGGTGTTTTCGGTGGTGGCACCGATGAACATGATGTTGCCGGTCTGCCCGTGGAAGGTCACCAGGCCGGAACCCCATTTTTCCCAGCTGTCGCCCAGCTGACGCAGCATGTCGGTGGTGTAGAAGTTACCGGCCGGCGGCTGTACGCGCAGGGTGTGGAATTCCCTGGACTCGGGGAAGGCGTCACCGACTTCGGAGAAACGCGGGATGATGCCGCCGCCGTAGCCGTAGACACTGACGGTACCACCTTTCCAGTAGCCCTTGCGGGTCTCGTAGGAATGTTCCAGCTGACCCAGCAGGCCGTTGGTTACACTGTTGATGCGCTCGTCCGGATGCTCGTCACGCAGGCGCTTGATGCCGGAAATGAAACTTGGCCACGGGCCGTGTTCCAGATCGTCCAGCATCGGTGTAGGGTAGTGGTTCTTGGCCATGGCAGTCATCTCCTGAGATTGTTTTTGCTGTCACCAAAACGTCTGTTCTGTTCGCGCGAGGTCACCCGACTGGTTAGATCGCGTGACCAGTAAATCAGTGAGTTATATACGTCTATAAATGTATTGACTCTGGTCTGAAGCATTTTAGGGACGCCCGTCAGGGGAACATATCCTGCCTTTGGGGTGCCGTCGTAATTGGCCTCTATCCCGAAAGAGGTATTGGCAGATTTATTATTTAAATTCCTGTAGTTAGTTAACTTTCATGGAAAAATTAATACGAGCAGAATTTTTTCTTATATTAACGGGCACTTAATTGTTATTTGCAGAAAGCACCTGCGCTGGCTTGCTGGATTTTCAGGTAGTTAAATGAGAATGCAACTCATTAGCAAGCGATGCGTCGCCCAATCGCTCTCCTGCGGTGCAGCTGTATTCAGCCCGTTCCTGCGCGTACCATGACGCACCCGGAAACCGGGCAGGCTACAGGGCCTGCCGTTCGCACAGGTCGACCGTGAGCTACCCATTCAAACCCTTCGATATATCCCGCAGCGCCGATTACCGGCGCTGGCGGGAACACAAGCTGGCGGACTACCCGCAGCAGGCGGCGCAGCTGGTGGTTCCGGTGACCGATCCCGCTGAGCTCGACGCGCATGAGGCGGCGGCGGTCCTGGCCTGCTGCCGCAAGGCGAACATGGCGATCTACCGGACCACCGGGACGCGGGCTGCCGACAAGCATGCCGTGCGGGCGCTGGGCCGCCGCTTCGGGCTGGAGCGGCTGGATATGAACCTGCGTGCGGATGAAGACAGCATCACCTCGCTGCGTGTCGTGCCCGCCGGTGTGGCAACGCACTATATTCCCTACACCGATAATGCCATCAACTGGCATACCGACGGTTACTACAACCGCCCGCAGGAGCAGGTGCGCGGTATCGTCATGCACTGCGTGCGGCCGGCGGCCGGCGGCGGCGGCAATCTGCTGATGGACCCGGAAATGGTCTATCTCCTGCTGCGCGACGAGAACCCGGACTGGGCGGCGGCCCTCATGCAGCCTGATGCCATGACCATCCCGGCCAATATCGAGGATGGTGTGGAGATCAGGCCGGCCCAGACAGGACCGGTGTTTTCGGTTGAAAACGATACCGGCAGCCTGCATATGAGATATACGACGCGCACGCGCAGTATCGTCTGGAAAGACGACCGGAATATACGGCTGGCCGTGGGGTTTATCCGCGAGCTGCTGGACAGCGAGTCGCCCTGGATATTCCGTTACCGATTGCAGGCCGGTGAGGGCATTATCTGCAATAATGTATTGCACGGGCGTGAAGCGTTCGAAGATGCGGGCGATGCGACGCGCCTGCTGTACCGGGCGCGTTATCACGACCGGATGAAGGGTACGGAAATGACAACAGTGACAGACGGACTGCAGTGATGCTCTGGTTAAGCGAAGTCCTCCTGCAGGAACACGACCTCGATTCGTTCGAGGCGCTCAAGGCGGTGGTGGGCGCGCGCGCGCGTGCCGGCGAAATGTTCTTTCGCATGGATGTCCGGCCGCCGTTTCACGATACACCGGAAGACTGGGAAGACCGCCTGGAAGCGGCGTTTTCATCGGCGCAGAACAGCTAGAGGGATTACGTACGATCATGTACTGGAACGAAGACAAGCCGCAGGAGCCTGAATTTGTCGTCCCGGACGACGTGGTCGATCTGGCCTTCCGTTTCCACTGTCCGATGCTGCCGCTCGATCATGCCTATCCCCTGTCCAGCGAACTGCTGTCGGTGCTGCCGTGGCTCGCCGAGGAAGCGCATGCGGGTGTGCACCTGATTCACGGGGCCGCCTCCGGTAACGGCTGGTACCGGCCGGAAGACCCGTCCACCGAACTGCTGCACCTGTCACGGCGCAGTCGCATGCGTCTGCGCGTGCCGGGTCACCGCCTGGACGATGCGCGTGCCTTGACCGGCAAGACCCTGAACGTGGCCGGTCATGCGATCGAGGTGGGCGAGTCCACCGTCTGCAAGCTGAGCAGCCTGTCGACGCTGTTTGCCCGTTATGTCATCACCGATGCGGTCCTGGATGAAAACGAATTCCTCGAGCAGGCCGCCGGGCAACTGCAGGCACTGGATATCCCGTGTCGCAAGCTGCTGGGTGGCATCACCCATACCCTGCAGTTTCCGGACAGCCCGGTACATACCCGTAGCCTGATGGTGGCGGATCTGCAGCCGGAGCAGTCGGTGCGTTTGCAGCAGGTCGGCCTGGGCCCCGGGCGCAGTTTCGGGTGCGGCCTGTTTCTGCCCCACAAGGGCATCAAACCGGTCAAGAACGACGACCAGTAAACTTTCCTGCGTGGTTATCATCGTCTCGTGCGGTGCCTGATGGGGCCGCGCCTGGTAAAAACTTTACACACAGCCAGCCGCTGCCCGGTGCGTCTTTGCCGGGGCCGACGTCCACCATAGCGCGGCTGTGCCGGGAACCGGAGCAGGGTATGGCCTCCTGCGTCGGCCTGACTGCCCATATGGGATATGTTCGCCTTACCGATGAGTGGCTATAGTTGCGCCTAACTAATGAATTGACTGAAGATTTATCTTTATTCGGGAGGCCGCGTCATGGGTGAAAAACAGGAAATCATCAAGAAATTGATGGAAATGCAGAAGATGTTTATCAAATATGAACAGGAAAACGGCGTTGAGATGCAGGACTACTTTGCCGCCGAAGACGGCCATCCGCTGAAGGGCTTCCGTCAGGAATATATGGACCTGGCCAACAAACTGGTCGACATGGCGCATGCCGAAAAGGGTTCGCATCGCTAGCCGGTTCCCGCCGTAATTCAAAAAAGCCGCATACCGACAGGGTGCGGCTTTTTTATTGGTGCTGATGCCGGAAATAAAACAAAAGCGTATCGCGCAAAGCCGCAAAGAAAAACATTAAATAATTGCCACACGACTACAGGGATGTAGGAGGTAGGGTAACGCAGGAGCAGTTACCGAGAGGGCACAGAGAACTGCTTTATCCCCTCTCATTTCGGGAGAGGGGATAAGGGTACTGAGCCTCATATTGCAGTCTGTTTCTTAATAACCGCCCTTGCGTGCGACGTACGGCAGTCCCGCAATCTTGTTGCCCTGCTTGCTGGGCGCAAGTGGAAACAGTGCGTAAAGATCCTTGCTGGTGACTTTCTTGCCCCAGATCTTGGACATGCCCTTGTTAATCGCGCGTTCCATGGGCTGCTCGCCGTTATTGTCGATGTACTCGGAACGGAGATAATTGATCACATCCCAGTGTTCCTGGGTCAGCTCAATGCCGTCCTCGGCGGCCAGTGCCCTGGCGATATCTTCATCCCAGGCGCCCGGGTCAGTGAGATTGCCGTTATCGTCAAGCTCGATGCTCTTGCCATTTACTTCCAGTGCCATTGCTATGCTCCTGATTCAGATCGAGTAAAGATATTTCGGTGTGCGATTGTATTGCAATGTGAGCGCTACCGGAAGAGGCCGGGTCGACCGGTCTCGTCCGGGATGTCTGCTGGCATAACGGTCCGGCATTCGGCAGGGGAGGTCGTGATTTGGGTAAAATACTGATTCGAAGAGCCTCTGCGGGTAGCCAGTACATGCGGTACCGGGAAATCACAGTGGAAAATCCGGAGCAGCTGAATGACGGCCTGTATGCCCGATTTACGGCATTGGCCGGTACAGACCGGATGCGGCAGTCGCACCATTTCGGCGGCCGTTTCGAGAACACCTATATCGACGCGACCGATATCCCGGAGATTGCCGCGCTGCTGGATCTTGTCAAGCAGCAGGCCGGGCAGTTGCTGGGTGTCGAGCCGGACTCACTGAAGGCCGGTTTCTGGTTCAATGCCATGGAGACGGGGCACCGGACCGCGCCGCACCACCACGATGAGAACGACGAACTGCTCTCGGCGGTGTATTACATCCGGGTGCCCGGTAATTCCGGTGACCTGGTCCTGCACGCCGGGGGCGGCAGGACGATCGTCCGGCCGCAGGCAGGCAAGCTGGTGTTGTTTGCTCCGGATGTAGTGCACGAGGTGACGGTCAATCACAGCAACGAAATGCGCCTGTCAGTGGCGTTTAATGTCGGGCCGGTTGATGGTTGATTTAATAAGGATCAATAAAAAACACCACAGAGAACACAGAGGACACAGAGAAAAGATAGGTCATACCTGCGCAAGTGGAATACCGCTAGCGGCCACGCCATCTACTCCGACAGTCGATTATTTTTAATGACTTTGTTTTCTCTGTGTCCTCTGTGTTCTCTGTGG
>JABDRC010000146.1 GCA_013041945.1 Halobacteria archaeon | reverse complement strand
TGCGCAGGATATCAGGAAATCCTGGCGTCTTCACAATCCCTTGCTCTGGATCAGGGTCCACTGCACGAGTTGTGCCGCCAGCGCCTCGGCCGCCTGTTCCTGCCCGTGATCGCGCAGCCATTCAACCATCCAGCGGTGGCCCCAGGCGCTGGCATTGCTGTTGCTCGGATTTTGCGTGACCTGGTGCGTATGTGCCAGGAACAGGAACAGCGGGCGGGCCAGTGCATGCACGGTGGCCGCCAGGCGGTCCGGATAGGTCCATTCACACAGGCCGCGCGTGGTAAAGCGGTCCGGTATGCTGCGGCGGCGGATGGGGACGGGCGGCACTCGGCCCCAGTTGCGTTCCCTCAATGGATAGTCGGCACCCAGCCACACGTTCACCTTGATGCGGTACATGTGTTGCGGCTGCGGTGTTTCGTCGGCAGAGAGTATGTTGCGCGGTGTCCAGCAGGTACTGAGTGTGGCCGGTGCCGACTCGCCGGCAATGTGTGGCTGGTGCTGCGTGTCGGTCATGGGGTAGACCCGCACCCAGTCCAGCAGGTGCATGTCATAAGCCGACAGTTTGTCCAGGACAAAGGCGATGGCATCGCCGGCATCGGTCCGGTCGCTGACGGCGGGAATGGCGTGTGGCATGGCTGGCCTCACTGTGTGACCCATAAAGATGGTGTCGGCACTGACTTGACTATATATTAGGAAATTATCCCGCAATGCTCCACGGTTCGCGATGCCCGCCCTGCTGCTGATCCTCGTGCTGCTCCTGCCGGCTTCCGTGCCTGCACAGTTACCCGTTGCCGACATGCACCTGCATTACAAGTGGAGCCAGCAGGATGTGACCGCGCCGGATGATGCCCTGCATGCGCTCGATATGGAACAGGTCGTGCTCGGCGTGGTGATCGGCACGCCGGCCGACCTTGCCCTGACGCTTGCGGAGCACGATCCCGGGCGCATCGTGCCGATCTACAGCCCCTACCGCGAGGGCGGTGACTGGTATCGCTGGGTGACCGATCCCGACGTGGTGTCGCGTGCGCGCGCTGCACTTGCCTCCGGCAGGTATCACGGCATCGGCGAGCTGCACCTGGTCGGCGGATTTGCGGCACGCCCGGCACGGGGCGACGTTCTGTCGCACCTGCTGCAGCTGGCGGAGGAGTACGCGGTTCCCGTCATGCTGCACACGGAATTTTCCCGTCCCGATCCCATGCTCGAACTGTGCACGCGCCATCCGCGGACGCGTATCGTGTGGGCGCATGCGGGCGCGATCCTGCCACCGCCGGCGGTCGAGTCCGTACTGGCGGCCTGCGACAACGTCTGGGCCGGTCTGGCCGCGCGTGATCCGTGGCGGTTCGTGGACAACCCGATCACGGATCCCCGGGGTGAGTTGTTGCCGGCATGGCGCGCCCTGTTGCTGCGTTACCCGGACCGCTTCATGGTCGGTTCCGATCCGGTGTGGCCGGTTGACCAGCTCGATCGCTGGGATGAGGCGGACACCGGCTGGCAGGAGCTGGGCCGCTTCTGGGATTATCACCGCGGCTGGCTGGCACAGCTGCCGGAGGCGGTGGCGTCGCGCATCGCCTGCCGGAACGCCGTAGCGCTGTTTCGGCCGGATGCGCCGGTCAATTGCACGCCCCGCGCGGACCCGGCGCGGTAGTGGCGCATGGATATCCCGGCCAGCCTGTTTGCCGGCGCTTACCTGTGGGGCGGGGCCGTGCTGTACGGCCTGCTGCTGCTCGCGGCGCTGCTGACCGCGCCCTGGTCGAAGATCCGGGACAGCGAGGCGCTGAATATCTACCTGGCCACTATTGTGGCGGTGAGCCTGTTGTGGGCGATGCGCGGCGGTATCCAGGCCGGCCTGCATTATCACCTGCTTGGCATGACGCTGCTGTGCCTGATGTTTGAATGGCAGTTCGCGCTGCTGGCCGCCAGCCTGGTCGTGGCCTTCAATACCTGGCAGGGCGCGGCCGGCTGGGAGGCCTTCGGGCTGAACCTGCTGCTTATGGGGGCGCTGCCCATCCTGTCTACCCGCGCGCTGCTGTACGTCTGTCAGCGCCGCCTGCCGCACAATTACTTTATCTACGTATTCATCAACGCCTTTCTCGCCGGTGCGCTGTCCATCCTGCTGGCCGCGGGCGCATCGGGGCTGTTGCAGCATGTCGCCGGCGTGCAGCCGGCCGGCACCATCGCCAGTAATTTCCTGATGATCATTCCCATGCTGATGTTTGGTGAAGGCTTCATCAACGGCGGCGTTATGTCGCTGGTGGTGGCCTATAAACCCCGGTGGGTCGCGACGTTTCATGACCGCTGGTATCTTGGGGACAAGTGATATCCGCACAGGATGACGGCCTGATCATGCAGGACGAGGAACGCGACCGGAAAATACTCGAGTGGCAGGGCAAGGCGCGCAAGGCCTCGAAGCGTCGCGCGCCGCGCAACCTGTATGTCATCACGCTCGACCCCGAGGTGTTATGGGACCGGGATTTTCGCCAGGAAAATCCGAACTACGTCGAGGGCATGCCCTGTGTCTATGTCGGTATGACCGTGCATGTGCCGGGCGACCGCTTTCTGCAGCACATGGTCGGCTACCGCAGCAGCAAGTACCCGCGCGAGTACGGCACCGAGCTGGCGCTGGACCTGATGGACGGCTTCGAGGCAAGTGACTTGCCGGACGGGGAGCGCGAGGCGGCCCTGGCCGACTGGCTGCGTGCGCAGGGCTGCGCAGTGTGGCAGAACTGAAGTGCAATGACCTGGTTCGCCTGCAGAAGCGATATTATCAAGCATTTGCGCCTGCAAGACGCTCCTGCAGTAATGAATCTGTTTGAGATGGCTTGTAGCAGGCGCGATTACGTGCTTTCTGCTAATGTAAACAGAGTATGAAAATTCGATCACATGCACAGGCCCGGTGGATCAAGCTGCTGCTGCTTGCAGTGGTGGTGCTGGCGCCTGCCTGGTTCCCGCAGGCCAGCGAGCGTTTTGCGCTGTTGCTTACCGTCGATGGCGCGATCGGCCCGGCCACGTCCGACTACATCCGGCGCGGCATGGAAGCCGGACATGAGCAGGGCGCTGCACTCGTCATCATAAAAATGGACACACCGGGCGGGCTGGACACCGCCATGCGTGACATCATCCAGCACATCCTGGTCTCGCCGTTGCCGGTGGCAACCTATGTTTCGCCCGGTGGTGCGCGTGCAGCCAGCGCCGGCACCTATATCCTTTATGCCAGTCACATTGCGGCCATGGCGCCCGGTACCAATCTCGGTGCCGCCACGCCGGTTGAGATCGGCGGCATCCCGGACAAGGATGATTTACTGGGCGGCAAGACGGAGGAGGGCGGTGGCGCGGACAAGCCTGATGCCATGAAGAGCAAGCTGGTCAACGATGCGGTGGCCTACATCCGCAGTCTGGCACAAATGCGCGGGCGCAACGTGGAATGGGCGGAACTGGCGGTGCGCGAGGCCGCCAGCCTGTCGGCCGGCGAGGCGCTCGAGCAGGGCGTCATCGATATCATGGCCGCGGGTTTGCCTGACCTGCTGGAACAGGCGCACGGCCGCAGCGTGACGGTCGGCGGCATGCCGCAGGTGCTTGATACCGCGGGACTGACACTGGTGACGCTCGAGCCGGACTGGCGCAACCGCCTGCTGGCCGTGATCACCGATCCGAACGTCGCCTACATCCTGATGCTGATCGGTATCTACGGCCTGTTCTTCGAATTCGCCAACCCGGGTTTCGTGCTGCCGGGGGTGGCGGGTGCCATCTGCCTGTTGCTGGCGTTGTATGCCTTCCAGATCCTGCCGGTCAATTATGCAGGCCTGGCACTGGTGGCACTGGGCATTATCTTCATGCTGGCCGAGGCCATCGTGCCGAGCTTCGGTGCGCTTGGCTTCGGTGGTGTGATCGCCTTTGTGGCCGGTTCCGTCATCCTGTTCGACGAGGCAGGGCCGGGTTATGCCGTCTCCCTGCCGCTGATTTTCGGCCTGGCGCTGATCAGCGCCGGCTTCTTCCTGTTTGTTGTCGGAGCGGCAATCAAGGCGCGCAATCGCCCCATCGTCAGCGGCGAGGAGGAGATGCTGCATACGGTCGGCGAGGTGATCGATGACTTCGACGGCAACGGGCGTATCCGCATTCACGGCGAGGTGTGGAAGGCGGAATCTGCAGTTCCGTTATACAGTGGTGACAAGGTCCGGGTGATTGCCGTCGACGGACTTGTCCTGAAAGTTCAGCCAACCGGTCAGGAGGTTTGACATGGCTATCTCGAGTTTGTTTGTCGGTGTCGTGCTGTTCGTGGCACTGCTGTTATATACGTTCCGGATACTGCGTGAATACGAGCGGGGCGTGATATTCACACTCGGCCGTTTCTGGAAGGTCAAGGGACCGGGACTGATCATCGTCATCCCGTTCATCCAGCAGATGGTCAAGGTGGACCTGCGTACCGTGGTGATGGACGTGCCCAGTCAGGATGTCATTTCCCGGGACAATGTGTCGGTCAAGGTCAATGCGGTGATCTATTTCCGCGTGATCGACCCGCAAAAGGCGATTATCCAGGTCGAGGATTTCCTCGCCGCGACCAGCCAGCTGGCGCAGACCACGCTGCGCTCGGTGCTGGGGCAGCATGAACTGGATGACATGCTGGCCGAGCGCGACAAGCTGAACAAGGATATCCAGGCGCTGCTCGATCAACAGACCGATGCCTGGGGCATCAAGGTCGCCAATGTGGAGATCAAGCATGTCGATATCGACGAGAGCATGGTGCGGGCCATTGCCCGCCAGGCAGAGGCCGAGCGCGAGCGGCGCGCCAAGGTCATCCACGCCGAGGGCGAAATGCAGGCCGCCGAGAAACTGGTAGAGGCTGCGAAGACACTCAATCAGCAGCCGCAGTCACTGCAGCTGCGCTACCTGCAGACACTGACCGAGATTGCCGGCGAGAAGAGTTCGACCATCGTGTTCCCGCTGCCGCTGGACAGTATCGGCCAGATGTTCGGCCGCAAGTCCTGAGAATAAGCGCGCGCAAATGTCAGGCAGCGCAGGGCTGTCCCGTCGATGAGCGCGCCGGGGATAAATGTGTTCACTCCCGGCGAGCTGTATCAGGGTGCGCCGGATTCACAAGGCACCTGAACAGTACCGCAACTGCAGTAAATACGTGCGGTGATTGTCGCCGGTTGGCCGACGAGCGACCATTGGCAATTAACTTGATGACTGTTCTTTTCTGACGCCGGGTCTTTACTCGATGCGTTGGCGTTCAACGCTCTTGGGCTCGGTGTAGATCTCGACCCGGGGGGTGTTCT
>JABDRC010000143.1 GCA_013041945.1 Halobacteria archaeon | reverse complement strand
GGCTGGTCGCTGATTCGCGAGTGGGGCTACCAGGGCGCGCGCGGTCGCGTCACGCGCGAGCACTACCCGGACCGCGAGACCGCCGAGACCGCCCTGGTGCAGGCACGCGACGAGCAACTGAAGCGCGGCTACCAGGTGGTGTTCATGCAGGCAGACCAGGAATAATCCCGTCACGCATATCCCTGAAAGCAAAAGGGAAAAACCGCCCGATGTAAATTGAACCCCCGGCCGGTCGGCGCTATACTGTCCGGCCTTTTGGCCACGTCCCGACTAGGCCGGCCGATGCCGGAAACACGGGCACGTCGGGACATAAGTAATTATATTACAAGTAAGTTATATCTGGCTGCGGATGGGCCGCCAGCCCCTGGTTAAAGACTCGATACAAGGTTATCTCGATGACGTACGGCACCCTGCCTCCACGACAAGGCCTGTATGACCCTGCCAATGAACACGATGCCTGTGGTGTCGGTTTCGTGGCCAACGTCAAGGGCCGCCAGAGCCATGAGATCATCCAGCAGGGTCTGCGCATCCTCAGGAACCTGACCCATCGCGGCGCAGTCGGCGCCGATCCGCTGGCCGGCGACGGTGCCGGTATCCTCATGCAGGTCCCCGATACCTTCCTGCGCGAGGAATTCAGCGGACTCGGCATTACCCTGCCGGAGGCCGGGCACTACGGTATCGGTATGCTGTTTCTGCCCCGCAACGACGCCACCCGCAGCTGGTGCGAAGCACTGCTCAAGCAGGTCATCGCCGAGGAGGGTCAGCAACTGCTGGGCTGGCGCGACGTGCCGACCGACAACAGCGGCCTGGGAGAGAGCGTCAGGGCCGTTGAACCGGTCATGCGCCAGGTCCTGATCGGCCGGGGTGAAACCTGTGCCGATACCGATGCCTTCGAGCGTTCCCTGTTCATCATCCGCAAGCGTGTGGAGAACAGCGTGCGCGATTCCGGCAAGCCGGGTTGCGAACATTTTTACGTGCCCTCGCTGTCGGCCCGCACCATCTGCTACAAGGGCATGCTGCTGGCCGACCAGGTCGATACCTACTATACCGACCTGCGCGACGAACGCCTGAGCAGCGCGCTGGCACTGGTACACCAGCGCTTCTCGACCAACACCTTCCCGTCGTGGGACCTGGCACACCCGTTCCGCATGATTGCGCACAACGGCGAGATCAACACGCTGCGCGGCAATATCAACTGGATGAATGCGCGCCGCCAGTCCATGGCCTCGACGCTTCTGGGTGACGACCTGCAAAAACTCTGGCCGTTGATCGCGGAGGGGCAGTCCGACTCCGCCTGCTTCGACAATGCGCTGGAACTGCTGGTCAGCGGCGGCTACTCCATGGCGCATGCCATGATGCTGCTGATCCCCGAGGCCTGGGCCGGCAACCCGCTGATGAACAACAAGCGTCGCGCCTTTTATGAGTACCACGCCGCGTTGATGGAGCCCTGGGATGGTCCCGCCGCCGTTGCCTTTACCGACGGTCGCCAGATCGGTGCGACCCTCGACCGCAACGGCCTGCGCCCGGCACGCTACCTGCTCACCGACGATGACCTGGTGGTCATGGCCTCGGAAATGGGTGTACTGGATATCCCGGAGAGCCGCATCGTCAAGAAATGGCGCCTGCAGCCCGGCAAGATGTTCCTGATCGACATGGAGCAGGGTCGCATTATCGATGATGCAGAATTGAAGACAAACCTGTCCGACAGCCACCCTTACCAGGACTGGCTCGACAAGATCCAGATCCGGCTGAAAGACCTGCCGTACAGCACCAGCCCGATGACGCCGGACAGCGCGACGCTGCTCGACCGGCAACAGGCCTTCGGTTACACGCAGGAGGACGTCAAGTTTCTGCTGATGCCAATGGCGGCAGCCGGCCAGGAAGCCATCGGCTCCATGGGCGCCGATAACCCGCTGGCAGTGCTGTCCGGCAAGCCGAAGCCGCTTTCGAATTACTTCAAGCAGAATTTCGCCCAGGTCACCAACCCGCCGATCGACCCGATCCGCGAGGAACTGGTGATGTCGCTGGTCTCGCTGATCGGACCGCGCCCGAACCTGCTCGGGCCGGAATCGGCCGGTGAGCATATGCGCCTCGAAGTCAGCCAGCCGGTGTTGACCAACACCGATATCGAGCGCATCCGTCATATACAGGAACATACCGACGGGGCCTTCCGTACGAAGACACTTGGCATATGTTACCCGCTCAGTGAGGGCGCCGGCGGAATGGAGACTGCCCTCAAGGACATCTGCAGCCAGGCCCAACAGGCCGTCGAGGACGGCTATAACATCCTGATCCTGTCGGACCGTGAGGTAGATGCCGATCATGTCGTCATCCCGGCCCTGCTTGCCACGTCTGCCGTACACCATCACCTGGTGCGCGCCGGCCTGCGCACCGAGTCAGGCCTGGTGATCGAGACCGGCGCCGCACGCGAGGTGCATCACTTTGCCACACTCGCCGGCTACGGTGCGGAGGCCATCAATCCCTACCTCGCCTTCGAGACACTCGAGTCCATCCGCTCGCAGCTGCCGGAGGAACTGACTGCCGAAGAGGTACAAAAGCGCTATATCAAGGCGGTCGGTAAGGGACTCCTGAAGGTGATGTCGAAGATGGGCATCTCCACCTATCAGTCATACTGCGGTGCACAGATTTTCGATGCCGTCGGCCTGAGTACCGGGTTCGTGGATACCTGGTTTACCGGTACCGCGACCACGATCGAGGGCGTCGGTCTCAAGGAGGTTGCCGAAGAAGCCTTGCGCTGGCACAGCGACGCCTTCGGCGATGCACCGATCTACCGGAACCACCTCGACGTCGGTGGCGACTATGCCTTCCGCCTGCGCGGCGAGGATCACATGTGGACACCGGATACGATTGCGAAACTGCAGCATGCGACGCGCGCCAACGACGCAAGCACTTACAGTGAATTCGCGCGCCAGGTCAATGAGCAGAATGAACACCTGCTGACCCTGCGCGGCCTGTTCGAACTGGAATTCGCAGCCCGGCCGGTGCCGCTCGATGAAGTCGAGCCGGCCGCGGAGATCGTCAGGCGTTTTGCGACGGGCGCCATGTCGTTCGGATCGATTTCATACGAGGCGCATTCAACACTGGCCATCGCCATGAACCGTATTGGCGGCAAGTCCAATACCGGTGAAGGCGGCGAGTTGCCGGAACGATTCAAGCCGATGGAGAACGGTGACTCGGCACGCTCCGCCATTAAACAGGTGGCCTCGGGTCGTTTCGGCGTGACCACGGAATACCTGGTCAACTCCGACATGATCCAGATCAAGATGGCACAGGGCGCGAAGCCGGGAGAAGGCGGCCAGCTGCCTGGTCACAAGGTCGACGCCACCATTGCGAAGGTACGTCATTCCACCGCGGGTGTCGGTCTGATCTCGCCGCCACCACATCACGATATCTATTCCATCGAGGACCTGGCACAGCTGATCCACGACCTGAAGAACGCCAATCCGCGAGCGGATATCAGTGTCAAGCTGGTGTCCGAGGTTGGTGTCGGCACCGTGGCCGCCGGCGTCTCCAAGGCCCATGCGGACCACGTAACCATCGCCGGCTACGACGGCGGCACCGGCGCCAGCCCGCTGACCTCGATCAAGCATGCCGGCAGCCCGTGGGAAATCGGCCTGGCGGAAACCCACCAGACACTGGTGCTCAACAATCTGCGCTCGCGCATCTGCGTGCAGGTCGACGGCGGCATGCGCACCGGCCGCGACGTCGTCATCGGCGCCCTGCTGGGCGCTGATGAATTCGGCTTTGCCACGGCCCCGCTGATCGTCGAGGGCTGCATCATGATGCGCAAGTGTCACCTGAACACCTGCCCCGTCGGTATCGCCACGCAGGACCCGGTCCTGCGCAAGCGCTTCACCGGCAAGCCGGAACATGTGGTGAACTACTTCTTCTTCGTTGCCGAAGAGATTCGCGAACTCATGGCGAAGCTGGGATACCGGAAGTTCGACGACATGATCGGCCAGTCGCAGCACATCAACATGCGCCGCGCCATCGATCACTGGAAGGCAAACGGTCTGGACTTCTCGCGCATCCTGCACAAACCGGAGGCCGGACCGGGCGTCGGCATCTACCGCAGCGAAATCCAGGACCACGGACTCGACAAGGCACTCGACAACGAGCTGATCAAGCAGGCACTGCCGGCACTGGAAAACCGCACGCCGGTGCAGATCGACCTGCCGGTCAAGAATATCAACCGTACCGTCGGCAGCATGCTGTCGGGCGAGGTCGCGCGCCGCTACGGGCATGCCGGCCTGCCGGAAGACACCATCAGCATCACACTGCACGGCACCGCCGGCCAGAGCTTCGGTGCATTCGTCGCGAAGGGCGTGAGCATCACGCTTGTCGGCGAAGGCAACGACTACGTCGGCAAGGGCCTGAGTGGCGGTCGCCTGGTGGTCTATCCGCCGGCCGAGACGCCGATCGTCGCCGAGGAAAATATCATCGTCGGCAACACCGTCCTGTACGGCGCTATCTCCGGCGAATGCTACTTCCGCGGCGTTGCCGGCGAGCGCTTCGCCGTGCGCAACTCCGGTGCCACTGCAATCGTCGAGGGCGTCGGTGATCACGGTTGCGAATACATGACTGGCGGCATCGTCGTGGTGCTGGGCGAGTCCGGCCGGAATTTCGCCGCCGGCATGAGCGGCGGCATCGCCTACGTCCTTGATGAGCGCGGCGACTTCGAGCAGCGCTGCAACCTCGCCATGGTCGAACTGGAGCCGGTCCCGGCGGAAGATGCGGCTCTCGAACAACTCGATCACCAGGGCGGCGATCTGGAAACCCATGGCTTGGTGGACATCAACCACGACATGACCCGGTACGACGCTCTGCGCCTGCATCGCCTCATCAGCCGGCATGTCCACTACACCGACAGTGCACGTGGCCGGCAGATACTGGAAAACTGGACCGCGTACCTGCCGAAGTTCGTCAAGGTCATGCCGGTCGATTACCGTCGCGCATTGCAGGAAATCCATGCAGCGCAGACAACCAGCACACAGGCCGCCGGGGGAGAACACTGACCATGGGCAAGCCAACCGGTTTCCTTGAATACGAACGCTATGACCGCACCTATGCACCGGCCGCCGACCGCGTGCAGCACTACCGCGAGTTCCTCATACCACTGGACGAGAGTCAACTCAGCCTCCAGGGCGCGCGCTGCATGGACTGCGGGATTCCCTTTTGTCACCAGGGATGTCCGGGCAATAACATTATTCCGGACTGGAATGACCTGGTTTACCAGGGCAACTGGCAGGAGGCGCTGAAAGTCCTGCATTCGACCAACAACTTTCCGGAATTCACCGGTCGCATCTGCCCGGCGCCATGCGAGGAATCCTGTACGCTCAACAT
>JABDRC010000142.1 GCA_013041945.1 Halobacteria archaeon | reverse complement strand
CCGGGGATAACAGGCTGATTCCTCCCAAGAGTCCATATCGACGGAGGAGTTTGGCACCTCGATGTCGGCTCATCACATCCTGGGGCTGTAGCCGGTCCCAAGGGTATGGCTGTTCGCCATTTAAAGTGGTACGCGAGCTGGGTTCAGAACGTCGTGAGACAGTTCGGTCCCTATCTGCCGTGGGCGCCTGAGATTTGAGAGGAGCTGCTCCTAGTACGAGAGGACCGGAGTGGACGATCCTCTGGTGTTCCGGTTGTCACGCCAGTGGCATTGCCGGGTAGCTATGATCGGACGGGATAACCGCTGAAAGCATCTAAGCGGGAAGCCCCCCTCAAGATGAGATCTCACCGGGACTTCGAGTCCCCTGAAGGGCCGTTGAAGACTACGACGTTGATAGGCTGGATGTGGAAGCGCAGCAATGTGTGAAGCTAACCAGTACTAATTGCCCGTGAGGCTTGACCATATAACACCAAAGCAGTTGGTGTTGTAACTGGTTACAGGCAACATACTTCTTATTACGACTTTCCGAACAAAAGCAGATCCAAGATAAAAGTAAAAAGATACAAAACCTGCTCTGCAGTTTATTTCCTGTATCTTGTCTCTTTATTCTTGTATCTCCCGCCCTTGGGGCGGGTACGATTTGCCTGGCGGCATTAGCAAGTGGGAACCACCCGATCCCATCTCGAACTCGGAAGTGAAACTGCTTAGCGCCGATGATAGTGTGGGAGTTCCCATGTGAAAGTAGGTCACTGCCAGGCTTTTATTCAGACCCCTGTAGCTACTGGCTGCAGGGGTTTTTTATTTGCATAGTGCACAGACCCCGATAGACGCGCCAGTCGAGGCTTCCTGCGGCTATTGAACCTTGTGGAATGGTATTTATTTGTTTTAAATTGACAGCTATACACGAAATTCTTCTGGAGAACTGCAATGCCAACCTATGACTACCGTTGTCCGGCCAATGACCGGATCGTCGAAGTGAATCATCGCATGCACG
Organism: Halobacteria archaeon; assembly: GCA_013041945.1. Lineage (GTDB taxonomy): Bacteria > Pseudomonadota > Gammaproteobacteria > UBA9214 > UBA9214 > UBA9214. Next base: position 4,202 of record JABDRC010000142.1, on the reverse strand, counting down.
ACATCGTGACCAGCTGGGGCGAACTGTGTGAACTGGCAGGTATCGACACCGGGGCGACGGCAGCGGAGGCCCCGGTCGAGCGGCTGGCGACCGGCGGTCAGGTCGTCAGCAGCGGCAGCATGAAGGATTCCGTGCCGCCCTGTGGCAGCGGCCCCTGCGGCGGCGGCATGTGCGGGCTGAACTAGCCCGGAACAGTCACCGATACCCGGTTTCTGCGCGATTGGCTGCACCGGGCTATCAATGCAGTATTGATTGCTGGAGATGTTCCAGGCTTTCCAGCGCAATGCGGCGAACATCCGGCTCGGGGTCATTGAGCAAGGGCTCGATCAGCGCCTTTGCCCGCGGCAGACCGGTGAGCGACAGGAAATGGCAGGCGTCGCCGCGTATATGGGCGTCCTGGTGATTCAGCAATTCCGCCAGTCGGTCTGACTGCGATTGCAGCAGTTCCGTTCTTTCCAGGTCCTCGATGATGGCGCTGATGCCGATGCGCGTATTCAGGCCTGTCCCTGATTTGCTGAACAGGGTGAGCAGGATATCCAGGGTCGCCGGCTCCTGTTGCAGCTGTTTCTCGACCCTGTCGATACTGCCATTCGACAACAGCTGGTCCAGCCACTCCGCCATGCCGTCCCCGGAGCCCGCCCGCACGGCCCACTCGCGCAGTTCAGTAGTGGAATGCATGCCTTCCAGTTCGAACGGCCCGATGCGCACCCAGGGTACCGTCCTGACATTGAGTTCGGCGGCAAGCGCGGGCTGCTCCTCGACATTGACGGTTTCCAGCGAGGCAATAGTGCCGTCGGCGAGTAACGCCTGCAGCGACGCCAGCACCTTCGGGCACCAGGGGCAATGGGTTCCCGTCAACAGCAATACGTCAGGCGGCTGCATCTGCTTGGACATTTCCGGTCTCCGGCTGGGCCTGACGCCATGATACCCGCTAATGCTATGGCTGATCCTGATCAATCGCCTATACTCGCGACACGACACCAGACGGCCGGGTCATTATGAGGATAGACACCGAGGTCTTTTTCCGCCCTGAAGAGATCGAACGCGAGGCCAGCACCATCAGGGCCGATCTGTTCAATCGATGCCGGCGGGCACTGGCCTGCAGCGTGACCGATTGCACCTTCGTCCCGGTGCGCAGCATGCAGCTGCTCGCCGTCATCACCCGGGACGAGATCGTGTTCGTGGACAGCCTGGACTACGCCGTGCGTGACGGGCGAGGAGGACGCCTGATCATGCTGGCGTGGGATCTGTCCAGAGTCGGGCAGCGCGACTCCCTTACCGGTCCGGTGCCGGTGGAGATCATTTATTTTCATGAAAACACCTGCGACCTGCACGCCCGCCTGATGAGCGAATTCCCGGCGGCGCTGGACACCTTCGAGAAGCACGCACGTGCCGGGCCGGGGCAGCCGCACCAGGCCGAGATCGTGCCGTTCCGCCATAGCTGAACATCCCTCGTGCGGCATCCGCCGCCACGATCAGGCGGACCCCCTGTCGCCACATATAGATATTTATCTATCTTTCAATATGATTTTATTTATTTGAATCGAAGTGTTGCTTTGCCTAAGCTTCTGGTGGCGGAACCTTTCCTGATCCCGGTGCCGCCGAGGTTTCGTGGTGCCCGAATGAAATGGTGACCGGTGCATGAACGACAACGCTTTCAGCCAAGGCCAGGCGGTACATTGGATACACTGGTTAAACTCAGAACCTACGTCTACATCGATTCCCTGCAACCCCAGCTTGCGGAGTACATGGCATCGGTGTCGCAGGGATTTCCGCCGGTTCCCGGCGATGCCTGCCTGTGGATGGAGGTCTCCCCGGGCATGGCCATCCACATGTTCACCGACATCGCACTCAAGGCGACCCGTGTCAGCCTTACGCAACAAGTGGTTGAGCGTGCCTTCGGTTCCATGGTCGTCAATCACCGCGACCAGAGCGATGTGCGCGAGGCGGGGCGAATCCTGCTGTCCAACCTGGGCGCCGAGGTGTCGGACCGGCAGGATTGCAATATCGAGTGGCAGGAGATCATTCGCGGCATGACGGCCGACCATTGTGTGCTAATCAACCGCCAGCACCGCGGTGGGTCGATGATCCTGCCCGGCGAGAGCATGTTTATCCTGGAGTGTGCACCGGCTGGTTACATCATCTATGCCGCCAACCAGGCAGAGAAGGCTGCGAATATCACACTGATCGACGTGCGGGCCGTTGGTGCTCATGGCCGCCTCACCATTTCCGGTCGCGAGGCCGACGTGGAAGAGGCTGCGGCGGCAGCCATCAACGCTATTTACAACCCGTCCGGAACCTGATCATGCATCGACAGGAACTGCTCGGACTGCTCACCCGGCATGACACGCGCTTCATGGATGAGGCCAGCTTTGTGGCGCGTGCGCGCGCCTTCGTCGAGGCCAACACGGATGTGTTCGACCGCGAACACCTGCCGGCGCATGTTACCGGCTCGGCCTGGGTGGTGAGTCCGGATTTCAGCCAGGCGCTGATCATGCATCACGTCAAGCAGAACCAGTGGTTCCAGCCCGGCGGGCATGCCGACGGCGATGCCGATATCCTGCGGGTGGCGCTGCGTGAGACCGCCGAGGAGACGGGCATCGACCCGGAGCACGTGCAGCTGCTGACCAACGACGTATTCGATGTGGATATTCATGTCATTCCGGGCAGCGAGCATGGCCCCTGGCATGAACACATCGATATCCGGTTTCTCGTCCAGATCGACAACCGGCTGCCGGTGCCCGGTAACGACGAGTCGCACGAGGTGCTGTGGGTCGATCTGCGCGAAGCCTCGGCCTACAACAACAATCGCTCGACCTGGCGGATGGTTGAGAAGACCCGACGGTTGCGCAGCGCCCTCATGCACGGCGAGCCGGTCGACAGCAAGAACTTCTGGGCGGCACGGCGTGCCGAGGGTGTCATGTGACGGAAAAATGTCACACGGACTTGCATGACCCGGCCGGGTACGTAACCCGTTGGGGGATTTGAGATATAGATATTTATCTATGATTTTTTAATAAATTATTGATTGGAACTAATCAGATGATTTGACGATGATCTAGCCAGATCACAAATTTCAGTCAATTCACCAGGCAGTCAACGAAACAGGAGACGAAAATGGCAGATACATCCTATAAAGCGGGTGTGAAGGAATACCGCGAAAAGTACTGGACCCCGGACTATGTGCCGCTTGATACCGACCTGCTGGCCTGCTTCAAGGTCACCGGTCAGCCTGAAGTGCCGCGCGAAGAGGTTGCCGCCGCGGTCGCCGCCGAGAGTTCCACGGGTACGTGGTCCACGGTGTGGTCCGAGCTGCTGACCGACCTTGAATACTACAAGGGCCGTGCCTATCGCATCGAGGATGTGCCGGGCGACAGCGAATCTTTCTATGCGTTCGTAGCCTACCCGATCGACCTGTTCGAAGAGGGTTCCGTCGTCAACGTGCTGACCTCCCTGGTCGGTAACGTGTTCGGCTTCAAGGCGCTCAAGCACCTGCGTCTGGAAGACATCCGCTTCCCGATTGCCTACATCAAGACCTGTGGTGGACCGCCTGCCGGCATCCAGGTAGAGCGTGACCGCCTGAACAAGTACGGCCGTCCGATGCTGGGTGCAACCATCAAGCCCAAGCTGGGCCTCTCTGCGAAGAACTACGGCCGTGCCGTTTACGAATGCCTGCGCGGCGGCCTGGACATGACCAAGGACGACGAGAACGTCAACTCGCAGCCATTCATGCGCTGGCGTGACCGTTTCGAGTTCGTTGGCGAAGCCATTCAGAAGGCCGAGCAGGAAACCGGTGAGCGCAAGGGGCACTACCTGAACGTCACCGCTGCTACCCCGGAAGAGATGTACAAGCGCGCCGAGTTCGCCAAAGAGGTCGGTTCGCCGATCATGATGCACGACTTCCTGACCGGTGGCTTCACCGCCAACACGGGCCTGGCCAACTGGTGTCGTGAAAACGGCATGCTGCTGCACATCCATCGCGCCATGCACGCCGTTATCGACCGTCATCCGAAGCACGGTATCCACTTCCGCGTGCTGGCCAAGTGCCTGCGTCTGTCCGGTGGTGACCATCTGCATACCGGTACCGTGGTAGGCAAGCTCGAAGGCGATCGTCAGTCGACCCTGGGCTTCGTGGATCAACTGCGCGAATCCTTCGTCCCGGAAGATCGCTCCCGCGGTGTGTTCTTCGTCCAGGACTGGGG
>JABDRC010000141.1 GCA_013041945.1 Halobacteria archaeon | reverse complement strand
CCAGCTTCCACAGATCATACTGCAGCACGGCACTGGCCTCGTCGAAGGTTTCCCCGACCTGCGGATTATTCGCAGCCAGCTCGGCCAGCATGCCGACGGACTGCGAGCCCTGCCCGGGAAACACCATAGCAAGCGTTATATCCATATTTTCCGATTTTGAATTCACGTGCGATTGGTCACTACCGGGTAAACATTATGTGAAAACAGTTAATGTCCGGCAGCAAATAAATTGCCACGGAACCCACTGAAGAACACGGAAAAATATAATTTTGGACTCATTCGGTGGTTTCCGTGGATTCCGTGGCGATCTTTAAATATTAATCGTCAGTACTTGACCAGTGCCGAGCCCCAGGTGAAACCGCCGCCGAATGCCTCCATCAACAGGGTTTCGCCGCGCTGGATGCGGCCGTCGCGAACGGCGGTATCCAGCGCCAGCGGGACCGAGGCGGCCGAGGTATTGCCGTGTTCATCGACGGTAACCACCACGTGGTCCATGGACATGCGCAACTTGCGCGCGGTGGCCTGGATGATGCGGATATTGGCCTGGTGCGGTATCAGCCAGTCAACATCGGATTTCTGCATGCCGTTGGCGGCCAGCGTCTCGTCCACGATGCGGCCAAGGGTGTTGACCGCCATCTTGAAGACCTCGTTGCCCTGCATCTGCACGTAGGCCTGTCCGGCCTGTACCTTGTCATAACCCTGGGAAATACCGGCGGGAACGGTCAGCAGGTGTTCATAACTGCCGTCGGCATGCAGGTGTGTCGACAGGATACCCGGCTCGTCGCTGGCCTCGAGCACGACCGCCCCCGCCCCGTCGCCGAACAGGATCGCGGTACCGCGATCATTCCAGTCGACGATACGCGACAGGGTCTCGGCGCCGATCACCAGTGCGCATTTCGATGTACCGGTCCGTATGAACTTGTCGGCCACACCGAGTGCGTAGATAAAGCCGGTACATACCGCCTGGATATCGAACGCGGCCGTGCCGTGAATATCGAGCCGTTGCTGCAGCAGGCAGGCAGTACTCGGAAAGACCCGGTCAGGCGTGGTGGTCGCCAGCACGATCAGGTCGATCTGGCGCGGTGTCTTCCCGGCTGCCTCCATGGCGCGGGTGGCGGCGACCTCGGCGAGGTCACAGGTCGTTTCGTCCCCGGCCGCGATATGTCGCTTGACGATACCGGTACGCTCGCGAATCCACTCATCCGTCGTATCCATGATCTTTTCCAGGTCCTGGTTCGACAGTGTCTTCTCCGGAAGATAGCTGCCGGTACCCGTGATACGCGAATATTTCATGACGCCTGCTTGTTCTCCTGGATGGACTGCAATCGCTTGCTGATGCGATCGGGGACCGCCTCGCGGACCGACAGGACCGCGACCTTGATGGCATTACCGAACGACAGCGCATCGGCACTGCCATGGCTCTTGATGACAATACCGCGCAGGCCCAGCAAACTGGCGCCATTATAACGCCGCGGATCGATCCGGCGCTGGAAGGCCTTCAGTACCGGCATGGCACACAGTGCGGCCAAGCGGGTCAGGGCATTACGGGTAAATTCCTGCTTGATGAAGGCGGCGATCATCTTCGCCACACCCTCGCTGGACTTCAGGGAGATATTGCCAATGAAACCGTCGCAGACGATGACATCGAAATTACCCTTGAAGATGTCATCACCCTCGGCGAAACCGGCATAGTTCAGGCTGCTCCCGGCGATCAGGTGGGCCGCTTCCTTGACCTGCTCGTTGCCCTTCATTTCCTCTTCGCCGATATTCAGCACGCCGATGGACGGATGCCGGTTGCCATCGACCGCACTGGCGAGTTCCGAGCCCATCAGGGCAAACTGCAGCAGATGCTCGGCATCGACATCGACATTGGCGCCGAGGTCCAGCATCCAGGTATGTTTTTTCTCGGTGGGCAATGCGGTACAGATCGCCGGACGGTCGATCCCCGGCAGCATTTTCAGGACAAAGCGCGAGGTCGCCATGAGCGCGCCGGTATTGCCGGCGCTCACACAGGCATGTGCGCTGCCGTCCTTGACCAGGTTGAGGGCAACGCGCATGGAAGAATCTTTCTTGTTGCGCAGCGCATGCGACGGCAGCTCGTCCATTTCCACGGTCTGGCTGGCATGCTGCACACGCAGCTGGCTGTTGCCGCTGGCTGCGGCCTTCGTCAGTGCGGCGTTGAGCTCCGTTTCGTCGCCGACCAGAATGTAATCGATATCCGGGTTTTTTTCGGCCGCCAGCACGGCAGCGGGCACCACAACGGCCGAGCCAACGTCGCCGCCCATCGCATCCAGCGCAATCGTGATGCGATCAGTCATATCGTGCACGGGGATGCTGCCGGCGCAGCACCGGAATGACGCCTGATGGCTTCAACAGGATGCAGGACGTTCAGTCCGGATCTTTGTTGATGACCTTGCGACCCCTGTAGAACCCGTCGGCACTGATGTGGTGACGCAGGTGAGTCTCGCCGGTTGTCGGCTCGATGGAAAGCGTGCCTGCAGTCAGCTTGTCATGCGATCGGCGCATCCCGCGCCGGGATGGCGTTTTGCGGTTCTTCTGTACGGCCATGTCGGTAACTCCTCTTTACGGCTGCTTCTGTTTCAGTTCCGCCAGTACCGCGAAGGGACTCTCGCGGGTCTCGTTCGCGGACGGCTGATAATCTTTCATGATGCCCTCACAGCGGGCATCCTGCTGGTGCAACGGCACGAGCGGCAGGGCCAGCAACACCTCGTCCGACACGATCTCCGCCACGCTGGCCGGCTCACCCGTTACCAGCAACGCCTCGTAGTGATCCGGCAACCCGGCAACCGCTGCCTCGTCCTGTACCAGTCCGAGCCGGAACTTCAGGTCGAGCGCCTGTACGACCGGCTCGAGACATCGCTGGCACTGCAGCGTGACCTCGCCCTGGATCGTTCCCGCGAGGAACCGGACACCGGCCGGGTCCTTGCCCAGCTCGAACACCACCTGCAATTCGCCGTCACTGGATACCAGGGCCGGCAATACCCGCTCGAGCCGGGCCAGTGGCATACGGCCTTGCAGTGCGCGACCTGCCTCGGCTGTTGCCAGCAGATCGAGACGCTCCGGCAGGTGGTCTATCATAACCCGCTTATACTATCGATTGATTCTGGCACTGTCAAAAGGAAAACACTGATAATCCTGAATTTTCCCCGCACACTCTTTGCAGTCCGCTATTGACAGGACCGGGGAAATTCCGTAGTTAATGCGTTCCGTAACCAGTCACCCGGATTCCACTTGATCAAGAAAATCCTGATCGCCAACCGCGGCGAAATCGCCGTCCGCATCATCCGTGCCTGTGCCGAGGCCGGCATCACCTCCGTGGCCATCTATGCGGACGCCGACCGCCATGCCCTGCACGTCAAGAAAGCGGACGAGGCCTACAACATCGGGCCTGAATCGATCGCCGGTTACCTGAATGCACACCGCATCGTCAATCTGGCCGTGGCCGCCGGCTGCGACGCCCTGCATCCCGGCTATGGCTTTCTCTCCGAGAATCCACTGCTGGCCGAGATCTGCCGGCTGCGTCACCTGCGCTACATCGGCCCGGATGCACGGGTGATTACCCGCATGGGTGACAAGGTCGCGGCCCGCCAGGCCATGATCGAGGCCGGTATCCCGGTCATCCCCGGCAGTGACGGCAACCTGGGCGGCCTCGACGAGGCCGTGGCGCTGGCCGCGGAGTTCGGCTACCCCGTCATGCTGAAGGCCACCTCCGGCGGCGGCGGCCGCGGGATCCGCCGCTGCGATTCGGAGCAGGATCTGCGCAGAAATTACGACCGGGTGCTGTCGGAGGCCGCCAAGGCCTTCGGGACGGCGGATGTCTTCATGGAAAAGTGCATCGTTCGTCCGCGGCACATCGAGGTGCAGGTACTGGCCGACAGTCACGGCAACTGCATCCACCTGTTCGAGCGCGACTGCTCCATCCAGCGCCGTCACCAGAAACTCGTCGAGCTCGCACCCTCGCCGCAACTGGACGAGGCGCAGCGTGAGCTTCTCGGCGAGATGGCCGTGCGCGCGACGAAAGCCGTGCACTATGAGAATGCGGGCACCGTCGAGTTCCTGCTCGACCACGACGGCCGTTTCTATTTCATGGAAATGAACACGCGCCTGCAGGTCGAACACACCGTGACAGAGGCAATTACCGGCATCGACATCGTGCAGGAACAGATACGCATTGCCGACGGCCAGCCGCTCAGATTTGCACAGGATGACATCCAGCGTCGCGGTTACGCCATGGAACTGCGCATCAACGCGGAGGACCCGAAGAACGATTTCCTGCCGAGCTTTGGCAAGATCACCCGCTACTTCGCGCCGGGCGGGCCCGGCGTGCGCACGGATGCCGCGATCTACACCGGCTACGAGATCCCGCCCTGCTATGATTCCATGTGCGCCAAGCTGACAGTGTGGGCGCTGAGCTGGGAGGAACTGCTGAACCGGGCAGACCGCGCCCTGCAGGATATCGGCGTGTACGGGGTACGCACCACGATTCCCTACTACCACGAGATACTCAAGGTGCCGGCTTTCAGGCAAGGCGTATTCGACACCGGGTTTGTCGAAGACCACCCGGAGCTCGTCAACTACCGGACCAGTCGCCCCACGCGTGAACTGACAGCGGCCATCACCGCGGCAATTTCGGCACACCTGGGTATGTAACCCATCATCCCAACGGACACGACATGACAACAGTACATATCACGGACGTTATTCTGCGCGATGCCCACCAGTCGCTGATCGCAACACGTATGCGCACGGAGGACATGTTACCGGCGTGCGAACGGCTGGACCGGATCGGCTACTGGTCGCTTGAGGTCTGGGGTGGTGCCACGTTCGATGCCTGCCTGCGCTATCTCAAGGAAGACCCCTGGCAGCGGCTCGAGGAGCTGCGCGTGGCGCTGCCGAATACGCGCCTGCAAATGCTGTTGCGCGGCCAGAACCTGCTGGGATACCGGCACTACAGCGATGACGTGGTCGATGCCTTCATCAAGCAGGCTGCGGACACCGGTATCGACGTGTTCCGCATCTTCGATGCGCTGAACGACACACGCAACCTGAAAACCGCGATCGATGCCGTGCGCGCCGCCGGCAAGCATGCCCAGGGCACCATCTGCTACACCACCAGCCCGGCACATAATACGGCGGCATTCGTCAGCATGGCACGTGAACTGGCAGATATGGGCTGCGACAGCATCGCGCTCAAGGACATGGCCGGACTGATGACGCCCATGGTGACCGGCGAACTGGTGCGCGAGATCACGCAGGCAACCGACCTGCCGCTGCACCTGCACAGTCATGCCACCGCCGGCACCGCCGAGATGTGCCTGCTCAAGGCTGTCGAGAACGGCTGCCGCCATATCGACACGGCCATTTCGGCCTTCTCCGGCAGTACCAGCCACGCAGCAACCGAAAGCCTGGTCGCCGCGCTACGTGGCACGGAGTACGACACCGGGCTGGACCTCGATGCCTTGCAGGAGGTCGGCCTCTATTTTCGTGACGTGCGCAAGAAGTATCACCAGTTCGAGAACGACTACCTTGGACCGGACACGCGCGTGCAGGTCTACCAGGTCCCCGGGGGCATGATCTCCAACTTGCACTCACAGCTGCGTGAACAGGGGGCGCTCGACCGAATCGAGGACGTGTTCGCTGAAATCCCGGCGGTCCGCAAGGACCTGGGTTACCCGCCGCTGGTGACCCCGACTTCCCAGATCATCGGCGCACAGGCCGTGCTGAACGTACTCACCGACAAGCGCTACTCGACCATCACCAACGAGGTGAAACACTACCTGCAGGGTCGCTACGGCAAGGCCCCGGCGCCGGTCGACCCGGCCGTGCAGCAGCAGGCCATCGGCAAGGAGAATGTCATCGACGTACGCCCGGCCGACCTGCTCAGCGATGAAATGGATCGCCTGCGCGAAGAGATCGGTGAGCTGGCGCACAACGAGGCGGATGTGCTGACCTACGCCATGTTCCCGGAAATCGGCAAGGAGTTCCTTAAACAGCGCAGCAGGAATGCCCTGATACCCGAACCGCTCGAGCCCGTCGGTGATACGCCGGAGACACGCACGCGCCCGACCGAGTTCAACGTCACCCTGCACGGCGAGACCTATCACATCAAGGTCACGGGCACCGGGCATCGCACCCTTGCCAACCGGCCGTTTTACATGACCGTCGACAGCGTGCCGGAAGAGGTACTGGTGGAGACACTGGACGAGATCGTCATCGGCGAGAAAGATACCGCAACCGCCGCCGGCGGCAGCCGGCGACCGCGCGCCACCGAGCCCGGCCACGTCACGGCGTCCATGCCCGGTACGATCATCGATGTCCTGGTTGCGGTCGATGACACGGTCGAGGCCGGCACACCGGTGCTGATCACCGAGGCGATGAAGATGGAGACCGAGATCCAGGCGCCGATTGCCGGTCGCATCACGGCCGTGCATGTCGCCAAGGGAGATACCGTGAATCCCGACGAGACCCTGGTGGAAATCGATGGTGGACAGTGAGCGCCCGCTGGTCCTTGCCTCCTCCTCGCCCTACCGGAAGCAACTGCTCGAGCGGCTGGGACTGGCCTTCAGCACGGTCAGCCCCGACATCGACGAGACCGCCCTGCCCGGCGAGACACCGGATGCGCTGGTTGAACGCCTGGCCGAACAGAAGGCCCGTGCCGTCGGAGAGCTCCATCAGGGGCTCATTATCGGCTCCGACCAGGTTGCGACCATCGATGATGACATTCTCGGCAAGCCCGGCAACCATGAACAGGCCGTTGCACAACTCACGCGACTGTCCGGGAATCGCGTCACCTTCCACACCGGTCTGTGCCTGCTGGATACTGCACACCACGA
>JABDRC010000140.1 GCA_013041945.1 Halobacteria archaeon | reverse complement strand
TTACGAAACACGAGAGACGAAACAGGAGAGACGAATATGTCAGAATCATCCTATAAAGCGGGCGTGAAGGAATACCGTGAAAAATACTGGACGCCGGACTATGTGCCGCTCGATACCGACCTGCTGGCCTGCTTTAAGGTCACCGGTCAGCCTGAAGTGCCGCGCGAAGAGGTTGCCGCCGCTGTGGCCGCCGAGAGTTCCACGGGTACGTGGTCCACGGTGTGGTCCGAGCTGCTGACCGACCTTGAATTCTACAAGGGCCGTGCCTATCGCATCGAGGATGTGCCGGGCGACAGCGAGTCTTTCTATGCGTTCGTCGCATACCCGATCGACCTGTTTGAAGAAGGTTCCGTCGTCAACGTGCTGACCTCGCTGGTCGGTAACGTGTTCGGCTTCAAGGCTCTCAAGCATCTGCGTCTCGAGGATATTCGTTTCCCGATCGCCTACATCAAGACCTGCGGTGGTCCTCCTGCCGGCATCCAGGTTGAGCGCGACCGCCTGAACAAGTATGGCCGTCCGATGCTGGGCGCGACCATCAAGCCGAAGCTGGGCCTGTCCGCGAAGAACTACGGCCGTGCCGTTTACGAATGCCTGCGCGGCGGCCTGGACATGACCAAGGACGACGAGAACGTCAACTCGCAGCCGTTCATGCGCTGGCGTGACCGTTTCGAGTTCGTTGGCGAAGCCATCCAGAAGGCCGAGCAGGAAACCGGTGAGCGCAAGGGCCACTACCTGAACGTAACCGCTGCCACGCCGGAAGAGATGTACAAGCGCGCCGAGTTCGCCAAGGAAGTGGGTTCGCCCATCCTGATGCACGACTTCCTGACCGGTGGCTTCACCGCCAATACCGGCCTGGCCAACTGGTGTCGTGAAAACGGCATGCTGCTGCACATCCACCGTGCCATGCACGCTGTGATCGACCGCCACCCGAAACACGGTATTCACTTCCGCGTGCTGGCCAAGTGCCTGCGTCTGTCCGGTGGTGACCACCTGCATACCGGAACCGTGGTCGGCAAGCTCGAAGGCGATCGTCAGTCGACCCTGGGCTTCGTGGATCAGCTGCGTGAATCCTTCGTGCCGGAAGATCGTGCACGTGGTGTGTTCTTCGACCAGGACTGGGGCTCCCTGCCGGGCGTGTTTGCGGTTGCCTCCGGTGGTATCCATGTCTGGCACATGCCGGCACTGGTCACCATCTTCGGTGATGACTCCATGCTGCAGTTCGGTGGCGGTACCCAGGGTCATCCGTGGGGCAATGCTGCCGGCGCCGCCGCCAACCGCGTCGCACTGGAAGCCAGCGTCAAGGCCCGTAACGAAGGGCGCGAGATCGAGAAGGAGTCGCGCGACATCCTTACCGAGGCGGCGCGTACCAGCCCCGAGCTGGCCATCGCCATGGAGACCTGGAAAGAAATCAAGTTCGAGTTCGAGACCGTTGACAAGCTGGATGTTGGCTAAGCTGACATTCCATAGCCTAACCGTTTCGACTGAGAAAACTTTTTAAGAGGATAGAACCATGTCAACTGCGACAGATATCGGAAATTTCGAAACCACCAGCACGCTGGAGACCTTTGGTTTCCTGCCCAAGATGGACATGAACGAGATTCAGGCGCAGATCGCCTACATTCTCGGCAACGGCTGGTCGCCGGCCATCGAGCACGAGCACCCAAGCCGTGCATTTGATCACTACTGGACCATGTGGAAGCTGCCGTTCTTCGGCGAGCAGGACATCAATACCGTGCTTACCGAGCTCGAGGCCTGTCACCGTGCCTTCCCGGACCATCACGTGCGCCTGACCGGTTACGACAACTACACCCAGAGCCAGGGTGCTGCCTTTGTCGTATTCGAAGGTCGTGGCTGAAACACCGCAAGGCTGCCCGGCGCAAGCCGGGCAAGCGTGACAGGAAAACGTTGATTCAACGGGGTTAATAATGGCACAAACAGCGACCAACCAGAGCACGCGCGAGCTGGTACAGGCCAGGCGCCGCGCCATGAGTAGTGGCGGCAAGGCGGCACTGGCTGCGGTGACGGCGGCGGGTAATACGCAGACCACCGCGGTACCTGCACCCACACGCACCCGGGCTGCGGCGACACCCGCCATGGCGTCGGTTGCCACCGGGCGTGCGGCTTCCATCGCACGGCGCAAGGCGATGTCGGGCAGTGGCAAGTCCGGCATTCATAGTAATGACCGCATCCGGACCATAAGCGCGGGTGGCAAGCAGCCTCCGCAAACTTCTGCTTCGCAGCAGGCGGTCAGCAGTGCACCGGCAGAAGCGCCGGCAGCGTCTGCACCGGCGGCTGCTCCGGCAGCACCTGTTGTCAAGCCGTTCATTGCTGCCAGGCCGAAGGTCAGCATCAGGCATTCGGCTGGCCGCGCTGCCTCGCTCGCGCGTCGTCAGGCGACGTCATCGCGCGGCAAGGCCGGTGTCAACAAGAACGGCATGTCGGCCGCACAGACGGCACGTGCCAGCAATCCCCAAATGAGCAGCCGCGATCTGGCGAAGACGCTGCGCGAGGAACGCAGCCGTAACGGCGCCAGCGGGCAGAAAAAGTCCGCCCCCTGTGGCCGGGTGCGCAAAAAGGCGTCCGCGTCAGCGGGTGCCGCGGAGGATCAGCCCTGGAAGGTCGGCGCCAGCCAGACCGTGTCGGGCCAGACCGTCACCGGCACCATGGTGGGCCGCAGCACCAGTGTCACCGGCGATGAGCCAAGTACCTGCCGCGGCATTACCGGCACCGAGTACCTGGGTGCGGATATCTTCCGCGATTTTTGCCAGTCCGATCCGTCCGGCAGCCCGCGCAAGGTGAGTGTCACGCAGACCTCGCATGGCAATTCCGTGAGCGGTAACCGGCTCGGTCGTGACTCCAAGGTGACCGGCAACGAACCGGGGACCTGCAAGCTGGTGACCGGCAACGAGTATGTCAGCGCCGAGCAATCACAGTCGTATTGCGGCGAGTTCCTCACCAAATCGCCAGGCAAGGTCTCGCAGAGTGAAACCCGCAAGGGCAAATCGATGACCGGGACCAATGTGGGCCGCTCCGACAAGGTCACGGGTGACGAGCCCGGCATGAACCGCATGCTGACCGGTACCCAGTACACGCAGTCCGAGGACATCGGCACGGCACCGCAAAAGGTCGGCACCAGTGGCACGCTGCGGGGCGGCAGTGTGACCGGTACGATGGTGGGCCGGCGTGAACGTATGACGGGCGACGAGGCCGGCAGCTGCCGTGATGTCACCGGTGATGATTACATCGGCCAGGAGCAGTACAGCGGCTTCTGTAATACCGCGCCGCAACCCCGGGATCGCAAGGTCGGCGTTTCTGCAACGTTCAAGGGCAAGGCGGTGAGCGGCACAATGACCGGCCGTTCCCCCAGCGTGACCGGCGATGAGCCGGGCAGTTGCAAGGCCGTGACCGGTACACCCTATGCGGGTGCCGAGCAGTACGATGCCTTTTGCGCCACCGATGAGGCGGCGGTGTCCGCAGCGCGTACGCGGCCGTTGCGCAGTACGCCCGGTTCCGTCATGACCGGCCAGCAACCCGGTGCGGGCGGCAAGATGACCGGCGACCGCAAGGGCGCCTGTGAACCGGTTTCCGGTACGCCGTATGTCGGCGCTGACCAGTTCGCCGAGGCCTGTCCTGCCACCCCGGCCGATACCGCCAGTCCGGATTATCCGCAGTCGATCGGCAGTGCCCCCTGGCAGCAATTCAGTGTGGCCTCCCCGTCGGGCGGTGCACAGCAGGCGCTGGGTTCGACCGGTGTGACCGGTAACCAGTACGAACAGGGCCATATTACCGGTCCGTTCGGTATGGCGACCGGCAAGGTTACCGGTACCGAGGAGGCGCGTTTTGGCCACGACACGGTTCAGGCCGGCGATATTCGGCCTGTTGTTGCCGAGGAGCTCGAAGGGCGCGTCAAGTCGAGGATTACCGGTGAAGGTCAGGATGCAGGTCTGAAGATAACCGGAGATGACTGGGAACTTGGAGGCAGAATGACCGGGACGGAAGGCGTTTCTGCCACAGTCCGTAATCCGACTGAGCGTATGGGCCCTTCCCATGCAATGGCTGTCACCCAAAAGCGTAACGAAGAGCTACCGAAGCCGAACAGCAAGGTGACCGGTGGTAGTGGAAACACGGAAAAAGGTTCGCTTATCACCTATTCAGGAGGTGCTCGCGGCTAACGCCTGGGTCAGATCCTGATGTTGAGCGCACGTCACAGAAACAAACGCAACGTGTCACCGGGTCGGACGGCGGCACCGCGTGGTCGTCCCGGCGATCGGGCGGGAGCGCCTGCTGGTGTGGGTGTTGTACCGGTGCGTGCGAGCGCGACAGGAAGACATGCACTGACGCGGGGTGACGAGAATGCGCATCTTTTTGGTTATGAGCGCAGTATCAAGGAAGCATTTGATTCGATCGTACCGACGCTGAAAAAGATTTCTGCACTGCAGCATGAATCTGATTTTGACTCGCAGGCGCAGGGAATTGCGCGTCAGCACCTGGGTTTTGAACTGCCGGCAACTCTGCTTGATGATGCCTGGGTGGATCAACTGGATATGCGCAGCCTGTTCGCCTGGTGTGTGTTCGAAACCTATCACCGTTTCTGTGACGAGGTGTTCAGCAGTGATCCGCTGGCAGACAAGTGCGAGGCGCAGTTCCAGTCGCTGCTGCAGGACTGCGGTTTCCATCTGCTGGACGTGTCGCCCTGTGCGGATGGGCGGCTGGCACACGTCATACGCTATGTCCTTCGTCTGCCCTACAAGGCGGTGCGCCGCCGCTCCTACGCGGGAGCGATGTTCGATATCGAGGACAGCCTCGAGAAGTGGGTCAGGACGGAGCTGGCGCGCTTTCGCGAAGGCCAGCCAAATACGGCTGATGAGCCGACGCGTTATCTGAAAGCTGTTGTCTACCACCACAGCTCTGTCGACCCGGAACATGAGGGTTGTGCGGCACACGGTTCGGATACACAAAAAGCGGCACAGGGCGGTCTCGAGCGTTTGATCGGATTTCGGCAGGCAGTTGAGAACATGCACTGCTGTGGCGCGTCGATTGACTGTTTGCTGATTGGCATGGATACCGATACCGATGCCATCCGCATTCATATGCCGACTGCCGATGGTGGAATTGACCTGGAAAAATATATCGACAGCCAGATCGTTTATGAAAAAACCGTACACATGAACGCCGGCGGGGCCGGGCAGTGGTTGATTGAGCATATCCGTGAGCACGGTGGCGAATTCCTGAGTGACGGGATGGCGCGCTTCGTTGCTTACCTGCTGACCAATAACCTGTCTCAGGTTGAATATGTGCGTAATTACTATGGCGGTCACTACAGCGATATCGGCCACGCCGAACGTTTTATCGGTGCCGGAATTGGTTTCGAGGAAGTGCAGCTGCGTAACCTGACGTTCTTCGCCTACATGAATACGGTCGAGGAAGCGGCGGCGGACCTGGATGTCGGCATCAAGATTTTTACCGGATTGAACGTTTCACACGGTCTGCCGGTACCGATCGTGGTCCGCTTTGACTATCACGGCAATGTGCCGGGCGCACGGGAGCGCGCAGAGCAGCATTGCAGACGTGTTTCGGATGCGCTGCACACCCGCTATCGGGAACTGAGTGATCGCGGTCTGCTACATACCCTGCAGGTGGTGCGTGATATCAGCGCAGCAGGCCAAATCGAGATACTGGATTGTTCCGTGAAGACAACGGCAGCAGCGGGAGCGCATTGATGAAGATCTGTCAGGTAGAAAAGCCGCTGGTCGCAACCAACCGCATTCCGGGGCTGGAGCACAAGCACATGAAGGTCGTGCGCGACGGCAGTTCGCAAATGGTGGCCGTAGACGTGGTCGGCGCCAAGCCGGGCGATTGGGTGATCTGCGTCGGCAGTTCCGCCGCGCGCGAAGCCGCCGGCAGCCCGAAATATCCGAGTGATTTCACCATTGTCGGCATCATCGACAACTGGGTGCCGGAAGAGGCGGAGCAGTAATGGAGATCATGCAGGCGGAAGACACGCTGGTTTGCACGAACCGTTCACCCGGTTTGCAGCATATGAGCCTGTGGGTACTGCGTGACCGGAACGGCAAACCGCAGGTTGCCGTCGACCCGGTTGGCGTACGTCCGGGCAACTGGGTGTTTACCATGAGTGGTTCCGCTGCGCGCCATGCCACGGGGAATTTCGAGGTCCTGACCGATCTGACGATCGGCGGCATAATCGATTTCTGGGAAGCTGAGAATGATCAGCCAACTGGTAATACAGTAGCAACGGGTTAGACGTTGTAGATGTTTTTTAGAGTAAGTTAATCAAGTCAACAATCTAGGAGATAGTAAAATGGCAAATGACAATTACGGCATTGCACTGGGTATGATCGAAACCCGCGGACTGGTTCCGGCAATCGAAGCAGCGGATGCCATGACCAAGGCTGCAGAAGTTCGCCTGATCGGTCGGGAGTTTGTCGGTGGTGGTTACGTGACCGTACTGGTCCGTGGCGAGACCGGCGCAGTTAACGCAGCGGTTCGCGCCGGCGCCGACGCCTGTGAGCGTGTTGGTGACGGTCTGGTTGCCGCGCACATCATTGCCCGTCCGCACCGCGAGGTCGAGCCGGTCCTGCCGACTGGCGGTAATACGGCCAGCGCTGCTGCGGCCTGATCGTAGAGCGTTTTTTACCAACACAGATCAAATAGGAGAGATCGACCATGGCCAACGATAACTATGGCATTGCCCTGGGTATGATAGAAACGCGCGGGCTGGTGCCCGCTATCGAGGCGGCGGATGCCATGACCAAGGCCGCCGAGGTTCACCTGATCGGGCGCGACTTCGTCGGTGGCGGTTACGTAACCGTCATGGTGCGTGGCGAAACCGGTGCTGTTAACGCTGCCGTGCGTGCAGGTGCGGATGCCTGCGAGCGCGTTGGCGACGGTCTGGTTGCTGCGCACATCATTGCCCGTCCGCATGCCGAGGTCGAGCCTGTGCTGAGCGAGTCGGGTGGCAATCGTCCGGCGCGCAGCTGATATCCCTGGTCGCTTAACGACTGACTGATCTGTCGTCATGTCAATTGCCAATGCTGATCAGCGTGTTCTCGGCTACCTCGGCCGCGGTCTGAGCCTCGAGCTCTCCGCGGTACAGCTCTACACTACCCAGGCAAGACTGGTGGGTACCTGGGGGCTGGCCGAGGTGGCCGGGAAGCTGAGTGCTGAAGCCAGCGAGGAGCTGGAACATGCCGAACGGATCATCAGCCGGATGCTGGCCCTGGGCGTGGCGCCGAATGCGTCGCAATTGCGTCCGGTCACCCTGGGCGGCGACCTGCGGACACTGCTGGAACATGATTACGTCTTCGAGGAAGAGCTGGTAAAGCTCTATGCGGAGGCGACCAACCACTGTGCACGCATCGGCGATCAGGATAACCGGTTGTTTTTCGAAGGTTTGCTGGCGGAAGAACAGGCGCATGCCGAAACCCTGAAGGATTGGCTGCAACAATTGCAATAGACGGGTAATCGGTGTTGAATAGTCCAGTCAGCTATTGCGGAGATTGGTGATGGATCATGAGTGGCAGGAACGCGCCCGGCCCGTACGCCTCGAGCGGCGCTACGAGTTCAGGGACTACAGTACCTTGCGGGACTTCCTGGATCGGGCTGCCGAGTTGTCAGAACAGGAAGGCCTCTACCCTGATATGGGTTTCGGTCGCGACTACGTGAACATCACGATTCACGTGGAAGAGGGCGACGAGGCGCTGGGTGATCAGCAGCATCAATTTGCCCATGCCCTCGATCGGCTGGCCAGCGATACCGCTCACTGAGCGCGGCTCCATATGCCCGTTATCGCCGTAGTCGGCAACAAGGGTGGCGCTGGCAAGACCACGCTCTGTGTCAACCTGGCTGCCGGACTGTCCCAGCAGGGCCGCGTCGCCATCATTGATGCCGACCCGCAGGGCTCGTCATTGCAGTGGCATGATGTCGCTGAGATGAGCGACTCGGTTTCCGTGTTTGCCTCCACGGCAGCACTTCCGCAGCTGGTACGCGAGCTGGCCGGATCATTTGAATTCCTGATTGTTGATTGTCCGCCTTCGGTGCAGGCACCGCAGACGGTCGACGTCCTCCAGGCCGCCGATTTGGCGCTGATCCCGGTGCAACCGTCACCGGTTGATCTCTGGGCAACCGTGCACATCGAGAACGCCATCGGCAATGCCCGTGTCGTCAATCCCGAACTCAAGTCCATGCTGGTCATAAACCAGCTGGAGGCACGCACGACGCTGTCCCGCGTGGTGCGCGAGGCCCTGACGGAGATTTCCCTGCCGGTCGCCAAAACGGCACTGCGCCGCCGCGCGGTCTACCGCAACAGCGCACTGGAAGGCAAAACCGTGTTCCAGATGGGCGCCCGCGGCGCCGCGGCGGCTGAAGAACTCGAACAACTCATTCAGGAGGTAACCGGATAAATGGCGACTGCAGACAAGACCAGGCAAAAGCTGGTTGATTCCATGCGCAAGAGCAAGACAGGCGCTGCCAGGAAGCCGGCGACCAGCAAACCGGCAGCCGGCAGCCGTGCCGCGACCGCCAGGAAAGCACCTGCCCGACGGGCGCCGGCCAAACCGGCCAAATCCGCCAAACCGGCCGCGCGGCAACAGCGCCAGTCTGCAGCTGCCGCCATGACGGCGGTCACCTGGCAGGCCAGCGACGATCCCTACCAGAGCGATGGCCGGATCTGGCCCGACTGAGCGCTCGATAAAGATCATCTAAAACCTATACATCAACTGGAAGTCATATATAATCGTTTATATGACCACGGTGCGTGTCCCTCGCCTGGCTTTTTGTAGGCGGAGCCGGCGAAACCCGGATCCCCATGCACCGGATCGAAGCAACTCGCTGACAGGGTAATTCCATGCCTGCCCCGGATGATGCCAGCTACACGTCGCCGATGACCATGCCGGACTACCTGATCCGGCATGCCTCGCTGCGGCAATTACAGGTATTCGAGGCAATCGTCCGGCTGGGCAGCTTCACGCGGGCGGCCGAAGAGCTGTTTCTGACCCAGCCGACCGTTTCCATGCAGACCAAGAAACTTGCGGATGTCATGGGTGTGGAGCTGTTCGAACATGTCGGTCGCAATATCACGCCGACCGAGGCCGGTATGGAGCTGTACTCCGCCTGTCGGCAGGTGTTCGAGTCGCTGGCCAATCTGGAAATGAAGATTGCTGACCTGAAGGGACTGAAGCGCGGCCACCTGCGTATCGGGGTGATCACCACGGCCAAGTACCTGGCCCCGGAGATGCTGGGACAGTTCAGCCGGCTCTATCCCGGTATCGAACTGTCGCTGAAAGTAACCAACCGCGACCGCATCATCGAGCGCCTGCATGCGAACGAGGATAACCTCTACATCACCGGTTTGCCCGACGAGGATCTGGATATCGAGGTGTTCCCCTTCGCACCGAACCCGCTGGTGGTGATCGCGCCGCGTGAGCATCCGCTGGTCGGCAGGAAAAACGTCTCGCTCAAGGAGGTCAGCCAGGAGCCGTTCATCATGCGTGAACCCGGCTCCGGTACCCGCGACGCCACGCTGCGTCTGTTCAATGCGCATGGCTGCCGTCCGCGGGTACGCATGGAGCTGGGCAGTAACGAGGCCATCAAGCATGCCGTGGTTGGCGGCCTGGGTCTGTCGGTGCTGTCGCTGCACACCCTGCTGATGGAGGGTACCAAGGGTCCCGTCGCCATCCTCAATGTCAAGGACTTCCCGATCATGCGCCAGTGGTTCATTGTCTATCCCAGGGGCAAGGAACTGTCGCTGGTCGCGCGTACCTTCCTGGACTTTGCCATTGCCAGCGAAGGTATGATCCACGAACGCCTGGAGGCGCTGTGGCCGGGCATGAAGCAGTACGTGAGCGCAGCGAAGAAGTCCGCCGCCGGCAGGAAGAAAAAATCACCCGCAAGAAAGAAATCCCGTAAAAAGGCAAGGTGAGGAGTGGCCGGGCCGTCTGTTCCGGCGGTCGATAACGATAATATGCAAGTGTTCAACGAAATAAACCTGCACAACATTCGCGGCGATGTTTTCGGCGGCGTCACGGCGGCAGTGATCGCCCTGCCGATGGCGCTGGCCTTCGGCGTCGCCTCGGGTGCCGGGGCGGAGGCCGGGCTCTACGGTGCGATACTGGTCGGTCTGTTTGCCGCGCTGTTCGGTGGCTCGCCCTGTTTGATGTCCGAGCCGACGGGGCCGATGACGGTCGTATTCACGGCCGTCATCACCAAGCTGATCGCTTCCGACCCGGCCAACGGCATGGCGATGGCCTTTACCGTCGTTATCCTTGCCGGACTGTTCCAGATACTGCTGGGCGTCCTGCGTCTCGGCAAGTACGTCACGCTGATGCCGTACACCGTCGTGTCGGGTTTCATGTCCGGCATCGGCATCATCCTGATCATTCTGCAGCTGGCCCCTTCCCTGGGCGAGCCCGTGCCGGCCGGCGGGGTCATCGGCGTCCTGCAAAATCTGCCTGAACTGGTGGCCGGCATTCAGCCGCGGGAAACAATGCTGGCCGCTGCCACGCTTGCCATCCTGTTCCTGATGCCTGCCAGGCTGAGCCGTTACGTTCCGGCGCAGCTGGCCGCACTGGTCGTCGTCACCCTGGCTTCCCTGGTGCTGCTCGATCTTGACGGTGTGCGCCGGATTGGCGAAATACCGACCGGGCTGCCGGAGTTCAGGCTGCCCGTCTTCAGTATCGATCAGTGGCAGATCATCTTGGTCGACGCGATCGTGCTCGGTGTGCTCGGCTGTATCGATGCACTGCTGACCTCGGTGGTGGCCGACAGCCTGACGCGGCAGGAACACAATTCGGACAAGGAACTGGTCGGGCAGGGTATCGGTAACGTCATGTCGGGCCTGTTCGGCGGCCTGCCGGGCGCGGGTGCGACCATGGGCACGGTAGTGGCTATCCAGGCCGGTGCCCGCAGCGCACTGGCCGGGCTGGTCAGGGTGGCGATACTCATCGTGGTCGTGCTGTGGGCCGCGGATCTGACGGCCGTCATCCCGCTCGCCGTGCTGGCGGGTATCGCACTGAAGGTCGGCATCAACATCATCGACTGGGGCTTTTTGAAGCGGGCGCACCGGATCTCGCCCAAGGGCAGCGTGATCACCTACGGGGTTATCCTGCTCACCGTGTTCGTCGATCTCATCGTCGCCGTCGGTATCGGCCTGTTCGTCGCCAACGTGATGACGGTCATGCGCCTGTCGGAGCTGCAGGCGGCCGATGTGAAAGCGGTGACCGATCCAGACAGTCCCGATATCGAGTTGACGCCCTACGAGAAAGACATGCTGCAGGAAGCCGGCAACAAGGTGCTGCTGCTGTGCATGCGCGGATCGATCATCTTCGGCGCCTCGCGCGCCATCAGCCGCAAGAACTCGGAGGTCGAGGGACGCGAGGCACTCGTCATCGACATGACCGATATGAAACATCTCGGCGTATCGTCCGCGCTGGCGCTGGAACAGGCCATCCTTGACATGGTGCGGGCCGGCCGGGCCGTGTACGTGGCCGGCGCCGGGGAGCAGCCACGCAAGCGCATGGAAAACCTCGGCCTGCTGGAATACATTTCGCCCAAGCACTTCCAGGATACCCGGGCTAATG
>JABDRC010000139.1 GCA_013041945.1 Halobacteria archaeon | reverse complement strand
GACGGCTGTGAAACCTGCCACGGACCGGGCACCACGCATTTTGACGTGGAAGGCAATTGCATCATCAGCCTGCGCGGACGTTTCGGTGAATCGGTGGAACTGCGCAACGACATCTGCCTGGGTTGTCATGACAGCGACCTGATGCACTGGGCCGGCAGCACACACGAAGGCGAGGACCTTGCCTGTACCAGCTGTCACGGCATCCATACCGGTGCGGGCAAGGCACAGGAACGCACCACCCAGGCCGGGGTGTGCTATCAGTGTCACAAGGACGTGCGGGCACAAAGCTTCAGATCGTCCACGCATCCGATCCGGGACGGCAAGGTCGTCTGCAGTGACTGCCACAATCCGCATGGCTCGGTGGCACCGGCCGCCCTGCAGGAAACCGGCATCAACGAGACCTGTTACCGCTGCCACGCCGAGAAGCGCGGCCCTTTCCTGTGGGAGCATTTCCCGGTCACCGAAGACTGCAGCCTGTGTCACCGGGCGCATGGCTCCAGCCACGAAAACCTGCTCACGCGCCAGCGGCCGCAACTCTGCCAGCAATGCCACCAGGACATTCGCACAATGGGCCGGCGGCATATCCGCCGCTTCCTGGATTTCGATGACCCGGACCCGGCGCGCGGCCGTTTTGTCGTGGGCGAGAGTTGCACGAACTGTCATGCAAAGGTGCATGGTTCCAACCACCCGTCCGGGGTAAACCTGTTACGTTAGGGGAAGCCGGCTATGTTAATCAAAACATCCGTTACCATGACCAGCCTGCTGGTCATGATCCTCCATCCGGCGACAGTCCATGCAGAGGACAAGACCATGCCGGCAGACACACGGGCATCGGACGTTGCCGGCACGGTGGAAGCGGGTATCGGTTACAGCAGCGACGATGCCTATCGTTTTGGCCGGTACAACGGCGTGGAAGACGAGGGACCATACCTGCTCGGTGACGTGGATGCCTACAGCTATACGGAAGACGGTCGTTTCTGGCGTGCGCGCGGGACCAGCCTGGGACTGGACTCGCGTTACCTGCGGCTGGAGGCCGGCCGGCAGGGACAGCAGCAGTACTTCATCGAATACGACCGCATACCGAATTACGAATCCGACACTGCAAAGACCCCGTTTCTCGGCGTCGGTACGGGCTCGCTGACCCTGCCGGCCGGCTTCGACATCAACACCAACCTGAACACTTTCCTGCTGCCCTTCGATATCGAGACCACGCGGGAACGCATCGGGCTGGGCGCCCGCTTCATTTCCCGGCAGCACTGGAAACTGGATATCGCCTTCCGGCGCGAAACCAAAGACGGCACGGACCGCATCGGTAGTGTCATCGCCAATGGTGCCGGTGGCGGCGGCGGTGGCGGCGGTGGCGGCGGTGGTGGCGGCGGCGGTGGCGGCGGTAACGGCCTGGTCGGTAATGCCACCGCGGCGCTGTTGCCGGAACCGGTCGATTACACTACCAACCTGGTGGACGTGACCCTGCACTATGTCAGGGACAAGGGCCGGTTTGAGCTCGCCTACCAGCTGTCACGATTTGAGAACGATATACGCGCCCTTGGCTGGGAAGACCCGTTTGCACCCGGCGTCTTCGCCAGCCAGTCGCTGGCGCCGGACAACGAGTTCCACCAGCTGTCCTTTACCGGCAGTTATACCCTGCCCTGGCGCAGCCAGGCCACGGCATTCCTGTCCGCGGGGCGCATGACCCAGGACCAGGTGTTCCTGCCCTATACGGTCAATCCCGCCATCGTTACCGCCCCGTTGCCACGCAATTCACTCGATGGCGAGGTGTGGCTGACGACGGCGCAGCTGGCCCTGAACAGTCGTCCCGCAAGCCGCCTGCGTCTCAATGCCCGTTATCGCTTCGATGAGCGGGACAACGATTCCCCGGTCAATACCTATGACTACATCGTGGCCGATTCGCATGCCGGCACGCCGGTAGCCAACCGCCCGCTCGGTTACCGGCGCAACCGGCTTGACCTGACGGCCAATTACCGCATCAGCAGCGGCATGAGCCTGCGCGGCGGCTATCGCTACGATGACATGTCGCGGGATTACAGCAACGCGGAGCGGGAAGATACCGAGGAGCACACCCTGTTCGCGAAGTGGAAGCTGAAACCGCGGGGAATATGGGATCTGTCGGTGCACGCTGAGGCAGGCACCCGGGACGGCAGCAACTACCAGCCACCCGTCGGTGAGAATCCGGCCTTGCGCAAGTACCACCTTGCCGACCGGGACCGCACCCGGGTGGGCGCCTCGATCAATGTCATGCCGACTGATCGGCTGGATATCACGGCCAGCGCCGACTACATCCGCGACGACTACGACAATTCGGTCATCGGCCTGACAGAGTCAACCCAGCCGACCTGGACGCTGGATGTCGCCTGGCAGCCGCGCGACGATGTGTCCGCCAACGCCTGGTATACCCGTGAGGACATCGACTCCAGCCAGGCCGGCAGCGAGGCCGGTGCCACCGTCCCCGACTGGACGGCGGATTTCGAGGACACGGTGGACAGTGCGGGTATAGGCACGCGAATTACCGGTATTCGCGACAAGTGGGACGTCGGTGCAGACCTCACCTATACCCGCTCCAGTGGCGAGGTCGGCCTGGTCAACCTGGCGGGCGGTGTCACCCCCTACCCGGAGCTGAAGACCTCACTGACCGGTGTGAAACTGTGGACACTGTACCGCTACCGCAAGGACCTGTCCTGGAAGCTGGGTTACCGCTATGAACGCTACCGTGCGGACAACTGGGCGCTGGACAACCTGCAGGCCGACAGCGTCGCCAATGCAC
>JABDRC010000138.1 GCA_013041945.1 Halobacteria archaeon | reverse complement strand
CAATTATGCCGACCTGTCTGACCTGTGCTCGCCCGAGCATAGTCCGAAACTGCAACTGTTCCTCGAGTTTGCCTCGGTCCCCGGTACCAGGGAGGTTCCGGACCCCTATTACGGCGGGGCCACCGGATTTGAACGCGTCCTGGACCTGATCGAGGAAGCCTCCGCCGGGCTGCTGGAAACGATCCGCCGCCAGCACGGCCTGTAAATACGGCCACTAGCAGCAGGCACGCCCCGGCCCGCCGTGGGCCGAGTCATTCCGCGGGTGCGTTTTCCTTGACCGCGGGTTGCGCATCCTTGCCTGCTGACGGCGTGCCGCCCCTGTTCCCCGTACTCTCGTTCGACGTTACAGCCGGCTTGTCGACCACCGCTGGCGGCGCCGTGGCCGGTGCAGTGCCGGCGGCTGGCACCGGCGTAGCCTCGCGTGAAACCGGTGCAGCTGCTTCCGCCGTGGGACGGCGATCCCCGGTGCTGACAGGCGATTGGACGTTGCTGGCCGGTTTGTCGCCGGCGGTCTGGCCTTGCGAAGTGGTGGCGGTCTGCTCACGGCCCTTCCCGGAGGAACGCCGCCTGCCACCGCGACGCCCGCGTCGCGAGCGACGTTTCGGTTGATCCCTGGACTGCTCGCCGCCGGCGGATGCCTCCTTGCCGGGCGGCGGGGTGTCGGCCGGGGTGGTTTGTTTGCGCGCAGCGGTTTGCTTCTGCCCGGCCTGCTGGCGCGAGCGGGAAGCGGCCGGTTTGCTGCGGCGTGCACCAGTCTGGCGATCATCGGTACGCCGCCCACTGTCGCGACGACTGCGATTGCCCCGACGTCCACTGCTGTCGCTGCTGCTGCGCCGCCGCTCCTGCGGTTTGCGCTGGCTGCTGGCCCGGGGTTTGTGCGACTCGCTGCTGCCGCCGTCGCCGACCAGGCTGGCAACCAGCCGCTTCAGCAGTCCGGGTTTCTTTTCCCGGTGGGTAGCGGCCCTGGCGGCAGGTTGTGGTGCCGGTGCGACCGGTTTGACCGATCTGACGGCGGGAACTTCCGCGGCCGCGGCCGCCGCTTCGGCCTGCGGCAGCGCCACCTCGGGCTGTTCCGGGGTTTTCGTCATGTCGTAGCTGGCCACGCCCCTGATTTCGGCACTGTCATCCATACGGATGCGCTGCACATCGAATTCGGGGGTCTCCAGCGCCGGTGACGGGATCAGCATGACCGGGATCTTGTGACGCGCCTCGAGCTCGGCCAGCAGGTCGCGCTTTTCATTCAGCAGATAGGTGCCCACATCGACCGGTACGTGCGCGATCACCCGCTGGGTGCTTTCCTTCATGACCTCTTCTTCGATAATGCGCAGCACTGACAGCGACAGTGACTCGACGCCGCGGATCGTGCCCTGGCCGGTACAGCGCGGACAGACGATCTGGCTGGACTCGCCGAGCGACGGGCGCAGTCGCTGGCGTGACATCTCCAGCAGACCGAAACGCGAGATGCGTCCAATCTGCACCCGTGCACGGTCGACCTTGAGCGCATCGCGCAGCCGGTTTTCGACCTCGCGCAGGTTGCGGGCCGGCTGCATGTCGATGAAATCGATCACGACCAGCCCTCCCAGGTCGCGAATACGCAGCTGCCGCGCGACCTCGTCGGCCGCCTCCAGGTTGGTATTCAGTGCGGTCTCCTCGATATCACCCCCCTTGGTGGCGCGGGCCGAGTTGACGTCGATGGAAATCAATGCCTCGGTATGGTCGATGACGAGCGCGCCGCCCGAGGGCAGCCGGACTTCGCGCTGAAAGGCGGACTCGATCTGCGACTCGATCTGGAAACGGTTGAACAGCGGTATCCGGTCCTGGTAGAGCTTCAGCTTGCCCAGGTTGTGCGGCATGACCCGTTCCATGAACTCGCGGGCCTCGTCGTGAACCTCCTGGCTGTCGATCAGGATCTCGGTGACGTCGTTGCGCAGATAGTCGCGCAGGGCGCGGATAATGACGTTGCTTTCCTGGTAGACCAGGAAGGGGGCGGGCTGCTCGGTGGCCGCCTGTTCGATCACCGACCACAGGTGGACGAGGTAATCGAGGTCCCACTGCAGTTCCTCGCCGCTGCGTCCGATACCGGCCGTGCGCACGATCATGCCCATATCCTCCGGGATGATCATGCCGCTCATGGCCTCGCGCACCAGGTTGCGGTCCTCGCCCTGGATACGGCGTGACACACCGCCGGCTCGCGGGTTGTTCGGCATCAGGACCAGGTAGCGCCCGGCCAGGCTGATGAAGGTGGTGAGGGCGGCACCCTTGTTGCCGCGTTCCTCCTTCTCGACCTGCACGACCAGTTCCTGGCCTTCGTGCAGGGCATCCTTGATACTGAGTCGGCCGCCGGCCTGGCGTGCCTCTTCCTTGAAATAACTGCGGGCGACTTCCTTCAGGGGCAGGAAGCCGTGGCGGTTGCCACCGTAATCTATGAAGGCTGCTTCGAGGCTGGGCTCGATGCGGGTAATTTTACCTTTGTATACGTTGGATTTTTTCTGGCCTCGGGAGGGTACCTCGATATCAAGGTCGTAGAGTTTCTGGCCATCGACCATGGCGACACGCAGCTCTTCGGGCTGCGTGGTATTGATCAGCATTCGTTTCATGTGGGTTGTCTCTCATTCGCTCGACCCGGACATGCGTGCCGTCGCTGCACCGGCCGGAACGGGGCAAAATCATGCCCGTCAGTACGGTGAGGCAGACAAAAACGGTGTAATACACGGCAGCGTGTTCCATGGGAGCGTTTGTTGATTATTTGATAGTATGTTTACAACATACGGTTGAAAAATTTTGGAGAATGTTGGTTTAGCGAACGGCCAACAGCCCCGGTAAAAATCGTTGGTCGAAAACGACAGATCCCGGTTTATTACCGGATCGCCATGTATTCCGAGGACGCACTATAGCAACCCTGATCATTACCCGCAAATGTGCGTGGGTATATTACCTGCTGTTGGTGGGGACATTTACACGTCCGTATCAATTGAAAATTTCCTTATGAACGAACCCGTTGTAAAGAGTCATCCAAAAGTGCGCCAGGTGAGCGTGACGGCCGAAGAGGCCGGACAGCGCATCGACAATTTTCTGGCGCGCCACCTCAAGGGCGTACCGCGCAGCCATATCTACCGGATCCTGCGACGCGGCGAGGTGCGTGTGAACAGCGGGCGTATCAAGGCACAGTACAAGCTCTGTGCCGGCGACACGGTGCGGATCCCGCCGGTGCGCGTGGCGACGAAGGCAGCGCCGGGGAAGGTGCGGGTGCCGCCGGGCGGGCTTGCCAGGCACATCCTGTTTGAGAATGCGCGCTGCCTGGTGCTGAACAAACCGGCCGGCATGGCGGTGCACGGCGGCAGTGGCGTGAGCCAGGGCGTGATCGAGGTGCTGCGTGCCGAACGCCCGGAGGCGCCGTACCTCGAGCTGGCCCACCGCCTGGACCGCGACACCTCCGGTTGCCTGGTGATTGCCAGGCGGCGCAGTTTTTTGCGCGCCTTTCACGAACAGCTGCGTGCCGGCACGGTCGAAAAATATTACCTGGCCCTGCTGGCAGGCGAGTGGGCGGGCGGAGAACGCACGGTCGAGGCGCCGTTGCGCAAGAACACGCTGCAAGGCGGTGAACGGATTGTACGGGTGGATGCGGCGGGCAAGGCGGCGGTGACGGTATTCCGGCCGGTGGACCGGTTCCGCGGTGCCACGCTGGCAGAGGCCGAGCTCCACACGGGCCGGACCCACCAGATCCGGGTGCATGCGGTCCATATCGGCCACCCGCTGGCCGGCGATGCCAAATACGGGAACCGGGCATTCAATACGGAAATGCGGGAAGCCGGACTGCGGCGCATGTTTCTGCATGCGCACCGGGTGGTGTTCAGTGATCCGGGTGGCGGGGTGATCGATATCAGTGCGCCGCTCGGTGAAGATCTGAGGGCTGTCCTGGAACGGCTGGAATCTTCATAATCCGCCCCCGAACGCCGACACAGGGCATGACATGACAGACAGTATTCGATGTATTGTGTTTGACTGGGACGGGACGCTGATGGACTCGGAGGCGCAGATCGTTCACTGCCTGCACGCGTCTATTGCCGACCTGTGCCTCGAGCCGATGGACGACGCCACCGTCAGGGATATCATCGGGCTGGGTTTGCGCGAGGCGATCGATACGCTGGTGCCGGGGCGCGACGCCGACTTCCACCGGTCGTTCGTCGAGGCTTATCGCGAGCACTGGTTTGCCCACGAGGGTTCTGACCTGTTCACGGGTGCCCGCGAGGTGCTGGATCTGCTCAGGTCGAACGATATCCTGCTGGGAATCGCCACCGGCAAGGCGCGGCGCGGTCTCATCCGGGTGCTGGGCGAGACCGGGCTGGATGATTATTTCGATGCCACGCGGTGTTCGGACGAGGCAATCTCGAAGCCGCACCCGCAGATGCTGCTTGAAGTCATGGAAGAATTGTCGGTTGCGCCGGAAGAAACCGTCATGGTGGGCGACACCGAATTTGACATGGAAATGGCGACCAATGCCGGTGCAGCCAAGATTGCCGTGCGTACGGGAGTACATGCGGAAGAACGTTTGAGCCGGCACAATCCGCTGGTTTGCCTCGATAGCGTGACCGACATGCCGGTGTGGATGAGCGGCAGGGGTTATTTTCAGGATCAGTGATTTTCAACTCAGGGAAACGATATGTCAGACAAGGAACGATTGGGCGGCACTCTCCACGCTGATGACGGCGGATACAGGGATATTGTGGAGCGGCTGGTGTTTGCCGCCGTCAACGAACAGCGCCGTGCCCGGCGCTGGAGTATTTTCTTCAAGGTCCTGCTGGCGCTGTACCTGCTGGCGCTGTTGATGCTGTACCTGCCGCGCGACTGGAGCGAGGTGGCTGCCGTCGGCGAGAAACATACCGCACTGGTGGAACTGTCCGGTGCGATTACGGATTCGACCGAGGCCAGTGCCGATATTGTCATCGGCGGGCTGCGCGATGCCTTCAAGGACAAGAAAACGGCCGGTGTGATCCTGCGCGCCAACTCACCGGGCGGCAGCCCGGTACAGTCGTCCTATATCTATGACGAAATCCACCGGCTGCGCGAGCTGCATCCCGACACGAAGTTGTATGCCGTGATCACCGATATCTGCGCGTCCGGCTGCTATTACGTGGTGTCGGCTGCCGATGAAATCTACGTCAATAAATCCAGCATCGTCGGCTCCATCGGTGTGCGCATGGACAGCTTCGGTTTTGTCGATACGCTGGACAAACTGGGTGTCGAGCGGCGCCTGTATACGGCCGGCGAGAGCAAGGGATTTCTCGATCCCTTCCTGCCGAGCAAGGACTCGGATGTCGAGCATGTGCAGAAGCTGCTGGGTTCGATACACGATCATTTCAAGACCTCGGTGCGTGAAGGGCGCGGGGACAAGCTGACGGATGATCCGCAATTGTTTACCGGTCTGGTCTGGACGGGTGAAGAGAGTGTGGAGATGGGTCTGGTCGATGAGTTTGGCAGTGCCGGTTACGTTGCGCGCGAGGTGATTGGTGTGGAGGATATCGTCGACTTCACCCGGGAGCCCGACCTGCTGGAGCGCATCACCGAGCGCATTGGCGTCGCCATGGCGCGGGCCATGGGCAGGATCATGGTCGAAGGTGCGGGGACGGTTAAATAGATTGTTCTCGCGCCGTGGTGCCGGGCCGCGCCAACCGGGGGTCGGCGGCGGTTTGCGATAATCGCGGACTTTTCCATTATATTCATGCGTTTCCAGGCAGGCTGCAGAAAAAATGTCCCGGGGACACACTTTGGGCAGTCTATTGGCAGCGGACCCGCTCATACGCTGCCATTATTGCATTCGCAGGATGCGTGCCAGCCAATCCGCTGGACGTGGTTGGCAATCCTGCTAAAATCTCAGGGAAATATATCTATCAACTTTTCCAGTTGAGAAGGCTTATTCGAACGTGCTGAAAATCAGCGTCATGAATACCAAGGGTGGTTGCGGTAAAACCACGATTGC
Organism: Halobacteria archaeon; assembly: GCA_013041945.1. GTDB lineage: Bacteria > Pseudomonadota > Gammaproteobacteria > UBA9214 > UBA9214 > UBA9214. The sequence continues at coordinate 1,187 of JABDRC010000138.1, read as the reverse complement.
CACCAATCTGGCCAGCTATTGTGCTTCCCATGGTTACACGACGGCACTGTTCGACTATGACAAACAAGCCTCCAGCATGCGCTGGCTGAAAGAGCGGCCGTCGAGCCGACCACCGATACACGGCGTTGCCGCATACGAGCCGCCGCCCGCGGGCACCACGCGTGCCTGGCAGATGAAGGTCCCGCCAGATACCCGGTATATCATTACCGACACACCGGCCGGTTACGCCCTGGTGGACATCGAAGACCGTGTTGCTGAAGCCGACATCATACTCATACCGGTTTTACCCTCGTCGATCGATATCCATACGACGGCCGACTTCATCAGGGATTTGTTACTGGTCGGCAAGGCGCGCGCTCACAATACCCGCCTGGCCATTGTCACAAACCGCACACGCATTCGCACCAGGGCCGTTGACAAGCTGGAACGCTTTCTCAACAAACTTGATATACCCGTTATTGCACGCATTCGCGATACCCAGCACTACGTGAGTGTCGCCGGGCAGGGTCTCGGCATTCATGAGTTGACTCAGCGGGACGCGCAGAAAGACCGCGTCACATGGGCCGAACTGCTCTACTGGCTGGAAAACAACCGCGGCGGGTTCATCGAATTCGAATACACACAGCTGCAGGACCTGACGGCCTGAAGCCGGTTTTGTTTCTGCACCCCGGCAGTATCACCCGGTGACATCCCTGACGAGGCAATCCGGCGTTTCTGATCGAGCGACCCGCCTGGTACTGCTTGTTTGCCGATTCACGGGTAAATGATGTGTATGGACCGCAGGCGGACATCCGTGTGAAATCAGTCTGTTTCCGGTGCGGGTGATCAGGGTAAATCAATCCCTGCACTGGAGAGCATTTCCGTCAGCTTTACCAGCGGCAGCCCGACCAGTGCGGTGGGGTCTTCGCCCAGCATCTTTTCGAACAGCGTGATACCAAGTCCTTCGGACTTGAAGCTGCCGGCGCAGTTGTACGGCTGCTCGGCGTGTAAATAGCGTTCGATCTGTGCAGCGCTCAATTCTCTGAACTGTACCGTGAACGGCACGACGTCGAGCTGTGCCTCGTGGTGTGCAGTATCCAGCAGGCACAGACCGGTGTGGAAGGTGACGCGATTCCCGGACAGTCGCGTGAGTTGTGCAACGGCCTGTTCATGGTTGCCGGGCTTGCCGAGAATGTCATCATCGATGG
>JABDRC010000133.1 GCA_013041945.1 Halobacteria archaeon | reverse complement strand
AACTTGACCAAGCCTTTCAACGTTGGAACGCTCAGTATGGCGCCGTTGACGAGAGCCTGGCGATCGACGGAAAAACCCTGTGCAACGCGATCGATGACGAGGGCCGTCAAACCCACGTCATGAGCGTCATCGGCCATCAAACTAAGCAATGCTACACCCAAAAAAAGTGGGAACCCTGCCGGTAGAAGGCCGTGACGAGGAAAAACAGACCAACGAAATCAATACCGCCATCCCGCTGCTCGATACCATCGACATCCAGGGCAGAACCATCACTGCCGATGCCTTGCTGACCCAGCGCGAATTGGCCCGGTATCTGGTCGAGAAGCGCAGCGCCCATTACCACTTCACCGTCAAAGCCAACCAAAAACAACTCCTTGAAGAGATCGCCTTCTATTTTGACCAGCTCGAGCGGGCACCCGATCACAGCACCCTGGACAGCCCCGAGCATGGGCGCATCGAAACTCGCCATATTTGGGTCACCACCGCGCTTAATGACTACCTGAACTTTCCCCATGTGGGCCAGGCTTTCCGTGTGCAACGGATCACGGTGGATAAAAAGACCGGCCAACAGCGTCAGGATGTCGCTTACGGGATTACCAGCAAAACACCGGACTTGGCCAGCGCAACCGACGTCCTCCAGGATAACCGGGAACACTGGAGTATCGAAAACAGCTGCCACTACGTCATCGATTGGAACTATGACGAAGACCGCAGTCGTATCCGCAAAGGCCATGGTCCGGAGAACATGACACGTCTACGGCGCTTCGCCGTGGGCCTGATCAAAAGCAAAGGCGTGCGTAGTGTCGCCCAGAAAATGCGTCAGCTGACCCTCAACACACGCTTGGTTTTTGACTACCTGAAAATGTCTCGGAATACTGGTAGCGCTTCAGCCGGTTGATGGCGAGAACAAATTCACCGTGACAGCCTGATGGTGATCCTGTAGGTACCACAGCGATGATGGTATCGTGGGTCGAATCTTCGGCCCGAAAACAAGATCGGGAGCCAGCCATCATGCGCAGCAAGATCATTACCGCCGAGGAAGCGATCGCCCTTATCCGGGACGGCGATACAGTGGCGAGTACCGGATTCGTCCAGACCGGCTTCGCCGAGGCGCTACTCTCTGCGCTTGAGCGCCGGTTCCTAGCCACCGAAAGCCCAAAAAACTTGACGTTGTATGCCGCGGCCGGCCAAGGCGACGGCAAATCCCAGGGACTCAATCATCTGGGACACGAAGGTCTGCTGCACCGAGTGGTGGCGGGTCACTGGGGTCGCATGCCGAAGGTGGGGCAACTGGCGCTCGACAATCGCATTCAGGCCTACAATCTGCCCCAGGGGATCATATGTCAGCTGTTTCGAGATCTGGCGGCCGGCAAACCCGGCTCCTTCTCCAAGACCGGTCTACACACCTTCGTCGACCCCCGCTATGGCGGCGGCCGGATCAATTCAGCCACCACCAAGGATATCGTCAGTCTCGTCGAAGCGGATGGCGAGGAGTGGCTGTTCTATAAGGTTGGCAAGGTCGACGTCGCTTTCGTCCGCGGCACCACGGCGGACACTTTCGGCAATATCACCATGGAGCGGGAGGCACTCACCCTCAACAATCTCGCGATGGCTATGGCGGCCAAGAACAGCAACGGCATAGTGATCGCGCAGGTCGAAAGGATCGCTGAACGCAATGGCCTGCCGCCGCGTCAGGTCAAGATTCCGGGGATTCTGGTCGACTGCGTGGTGGTGGCTGAACCTGAGCAGCACAAGCAAACACTGGCAACCCCGTACAACGCTGCTTTTGCCGGAGAGTATCGTGTTCCCAACCCGAGCCTGATATCGACACCGCTGACCGAACGTAAAATCATCGCGCGTCGTGCCGCCTTCGAGATTCCGCCAAACGGCGTTATCAACCTGGGCGTAGGGATGCCGGAAGGTGTAGCCGGGGTCGCCAACGAGGAGCGGATTTCGCACCTGCTGACCTTGAGTGTGGAATCCGGTCTTATCGGTGGAACCCCCTCGAGCGGGGCCGATTTCGGGACCGGGGTGAACATGGATGCGGTAATAGACGAGAATCAGCAGTTCGATTTCTACGACGGTGGTGGTCTCGACATGGCGTGTCTCGGAATGGCCGAGTGCGATGCCGCCGGCAACGTCAACGTCAGCCGTTTTGGTGGCCGGCTGACCGGGGCGGGAGGTTTCATAAACATCAGTCAGAACGCACGCCTGGTGGTGTTCGTCGGGACCTTCACCGGCAGTGGTCTGAAAGTCGAGGTCAACGAGGGCAAATTGCAGATTGTCGAAGAGGGTCGACACCGGAAATTTCTCAAGCAGGTCGAACAAATCACTTTCAATGGTCAGTACGCCTATGATCGCGGCATACCCGTGTTTTTTATCACCGAACGGTGTGTGTTCCGCAGGGTCAGGGGGGGGGTGGCGTTGATTGAGGTGGCGCCCGGCATTGACGTCGAGCGTGACATCCTGCCGAACATGGACTTTGAGCCGATCATTGGTGATTACGCGCAGATGGATGCCCGTATTTTCAATCCCAATCCGATGGGACTGGAAGCCGAGCTACTCAACCTGTCGATGCCGGAACGGGTCACTTACGATCCGGAACGCAATATTCTGTTTCTCAATTTCGAAGGCATGCATGTTCGGGTGCTCGAGGACGTCAAGGCGATCTGGAATATTTGTGAGGAGCGGTGCCGGGCGGCCGGCAGGCGCGTCGGCGTGATAATCAACTACGATCGGTTTCGGATCAATGAGGACATGTACGACGCCTATGCCGAAATGGATCGTTACTTTCTCGCCAACTATTTCAGCCAGATAACCCGGTATGCCACCAGCGCATTCATGCGCGCCAAGTTGGGCGAGGCCTTGACAGAGCGCGGCATTGCACCTCATGTATTCGAGCGCAGGGAGGAAGCCCAGACTTTCCTTGCCAATCGCGGCGGCGATGCCGATCACAAGCGCTGATCTTGTCGCCTGCGTAACAACGCCTTGTCAATGCCCTCCCCGCGGCATCAGAACCGTATAGTCGAAATCCAGCACGACCGCGGGATCGTATTTTCCCGCATCATTTTTGTAAGGGAATGACGCGCAATCCTTGTCTTTCGTGGCCACCAAACGCAGGCGTAGGACACCCAGATCGTCCCGGCCCGGCAATTCACCCCTGCTCAAAATCTCCGACCAGGCATAGACGGTGTCGCCGGCAAAGATAGGGGCCACGTGGCGCCCCCCGTTGATCGCGACGATCTTGAATGCATTGGCCAGGCCATTGAAGGAGAGGGAACGCGCCAGGCTGATGACGTGTCCGCCATATACGATACGCCTGCCGAATCGACCATCTTTCTCGGTATGCTGATTGAAATGCACCTTGGCGGTATTCTGGTAGAGCCGTGTAGCAATCATGTGATCACTCTCCTCCACGGTCATGCCGTCCACATGGTCTATGCGTTCGCCCACCTGATAGTCTTCCCACAAGAAAGCGCTACCGGCCAGGTCCGTGTGGTAACCGGCAAGATTCAGTCCACCCGGTACGCTGATTTCGGAGACCGGGACCGCCCCTGGTAATTCAGGCACG
>JABDRC010000128.1 GCA_013041945.1 Halobacteria archaeon | reverse complement strand
TGTGCGCCGATTTCGCTGTCATTCGACATATCCCAGGCCTGCTGCAGGTATTCACGCGCCTTGTCGAGATCGCCCAGGCGAAAATGCACCCAGCCCATGCTGTCGACTATCGCCGGATCATCCGGCTCCCTGGCATAGGCCTTGCTGATAAACTGCAAGGCCTCCTGGTAGCGATCAGTGCGATCGGCCAGTGTATAGCCGAGGGCGTTCAGGGCGCGGACATTGTCCGGCTCCATCGCCAGGATACGGCGCATACTGGTTTCCGTGACATCCAGCCGGTCAAGCTTTTCCGCGGCCAGTGAATAGGAGTACAGCAGGTCGATGTCCTTCGGGCTTTGTTGCAGGGCCTGCGCGTACAGGTCAAAGGCCTGCTGGTGCAGACCCGCGTCCGTCAGCACCTGACCTTCGATAATGTACAGCTGCACGGCCATCTGCGTATTTTTCTGGCGCAAGCTGCGCATATGTTCCTGCATACCGCCGATGTCATCCTGCTCGACCATGATCCCGGCGGCGCGCAGTTGTGCCTGGCTCCAGTAATCGCCGGACTCGACCTTGAGGTACCAGTCCAGGGCCTCCAGTTGCCTGCCCTGCTCGAGCGTCGCGTAACCCAGGTAGTAGAGGGCATTCTGCACATGCTGCTTGAGCCCCAGCAGCTGCCTGAGGTGCTTCTCGCCGGACTTGAAGTCGCCGGTCTCCAGCTCCAGCAATGCCAGTGAATACAGCGCATCCGCATGTTCGGGGTCGAGCTTGTAGACCTTGAGAAACTGTTTTCTGGCACCGTCGAGGTCTTCGCCGTTCAGCAGCATGCGGGCATGCGCGAACAGCAGATCGGTATTTTTCGGCTGACTGCTGACCGCATCACCCAGCAGGGCGGTTGCATCGGCATTGCGTTGCTGCCGCACCATTATCTGGGCCTTGAGGATAATGGCGGAAGGATCGCCGGGCTGCAGCTCAAGTGCACTGTTGACCGCATTCATTGCCCGGTCGAGCTGATCGGCCACCACGGCCAGTCGGCTCATTGCCATCCAGGCATGGTGGCTGCCCGGATAGCGGTCGACCAGCTGCTGCGTGGCATTGACTGCATCCTCCTTGTTTTCGTGCCGCGCGAGCACCAGCGTCACCATGCGGAAACTCTCTCCCGGGTCGGTCGAGTTGCGCAGCATGTAATCCATCTGGGCGACCACCTCGTCCAGGTCACCCTGCTGGAGCGCCAGCGCCGTCAGCGATTTGCGGGCTTCCATATTGTCGCTGTCCAGTGCAACCCAGCGCTTGGCCGCCTTGAGCGCAATATCGTACTGCTTGGCAAACGAGGCGATCTGGACGGCCCGTTCGGCCACACGCGGGTCCTGCGCGTTGACCGCGGCCTGCAGGTAGCGCGAGACGGAGATGTCCATTTCGCCACGCTGGCCGGCAATCTCGCCGAGCAGGATGTCGTACATCATGTCCCCGGAAAGCTGCTGTCCGGAGGATTCCCGCGCGCTCCCGCCGGCCGCCGGTGGGGGTGCCGGCGTGCTGGCCGCCGGCGGTGGTGCCGTCGTGCCGGCTGCCGGTTGCTGGTCCGGAACCGTGGTCGCAACAGGGCCGCCGGGGGCGCAGGAGACCAGCAAAACCGTTGCCATCAGCACCGGGATCATGCGCTCCAGCGGACCCCGCGGGTGTGTATTTATGACTCTCATACAAAGCATTCTATCAGCCTCGCGAAAACCCTGTCAGGTGGATGGGTAACAAATCCCGGGATAATGTGATTGACAGCAATCCCGGCGCAAGGTTGTGAAGATCCCGTCAACGGGATGCATCCAACTTGTGTAAACTCACGACGTTATGCAGAATTTTACGTTTACTCCGGAAATCTTCCGATTCTGATATGTATTTGACCGTCCTCGGCATCAATCACCGCAGCGCGCCCGTCGAAGTCCGCGGCCAGGTGGCATTCCCGCCCGACAAGATCGAGCAGGCGCTGGCCGAGCTGCGCCAGCTGGGCGGCATCCACGAGGCCGCCATCCTCTCGACCTGCAACCGGACGGAGCTGTACTGCGCGCGCGAGGACACCACCATCGACAGCCTCGCGGCGTGGCTCGGCGGTTTTCACCGGCTGTCACCGGATGATCTGCGCCCGCACCTGTATGCCTACCAGGATGAACTCGCCGTGCGGCACGTGTTCCGGGTTGCCGCCGGACTGGATTCCATGATTCTCGGCGAACCACAGATTCTCGGCCAGATGAAGGACTGCTACCAGCAGGCAATTCATTCAAAGAGTATCGATACCCTCGTCAACCGCCTGTTTCAGCATACCTTCTCGGTCGCAAAACAGGTCCGTACCGACACCGCCATCGGCGCCAGCCCGGTCTCCGTTGCCTTCGCGGCCGTCGGCCTCGCGAGACAGATTTTCGGTGACCTGACCAGCCAGACGGCGCTGCTGATCGGTGCCGGCGAAACCATCGAGCTGACCGCCCGGCACCTGCATGAACGCGATGTCGGCCAGCTGATCATCGCCAACCGGACGGTTACCCGTGCCCACGATCTCGCCGCACAGTTCGAGGGATTCGGCATCGGGCTGGACGAGATTGACGTGCATCTCGCCGAGGCGGATATTGTGATCGCCTCGACCGGCAGCAGCGTGGCACTGCTCGACAAGGCGACCGTGAAGGCTGCCCTGCGCAAGCGCAAGCACCGCCCGGTGCTGATGATCGACATTGCGGTTCCGCCGGATATCGATCCCGCCGTGGCGGAACTCGATGACGTCTATCTCTATACCGTCGATGACCTGAAACAGGTGATCGATGACAACTTGCGCTCGCGACAGGAAGCCGCCGACCAGGCGGAAGAGATAATCGAGGCGCAGGCCGGGCGTTTCATGGCGTGGACCCGGTCACTGGATGCCATACCGACCCTGCGCGCCTATCGCGAACACGCGGAAACCCTCGGCGAGACGGAGCTGGAACGGGCACGCCGGGCACTTGCCGGCGGGACATCACCGGACGATGTGGTCGAGCAGCTCGCACGCAACCTGGTTCGCAAGCTGACACATGATCCCTGCGTCAACATGCGCACCGCGGTCGCCGAGGGCGAGACCAGCCTGCTGGAGGCCATCCGCATCCTGTTCAGGCTCGATCACGACAAAACCGGCGACTGACGCCCATGCAGCCGAGCATTATCCGCAAACTCGAAACGATCGAGGAACGCCATCACGAGGTCGGCGCCCTGCTGTCGGACGCCGACACCATTGCCGACCAGGACAGGTTTCGCCAGCTGTCGATGGAATACGCACAACTCACTCCGGTGGTCGACACGTTCTCGGCCTGGCAACAGGCGAACAGCGACCTGGACTCCGCCGGGGAAATGCTCGGGGACCCGGACCCGGACATGCAGGACATGGCCGGGGAGGAACTCGAGCAGGCACGCAACCGCATCGCATCCCTCGAACTCGAGCTGCACAAGCTGTTGCTGCCGAAAGACCCGCACGACAACAGCAACATCTTCCTGGAAATCCGTGCCGGCACCGGCGGTGACGAGGCAGCCATTTTCGCCGGTGACCTGTTCCGCATGTATTCCCGCTATGCGGAGCTGAACAGGTGGCAGGTCGAGGTCCTGAGCGAAAGCCCGGGCGAACATGGCGGCTACCGGGAAATCATTGCACGCATCATCGGCCGGGGCGCCTATTCAAAACTGAAATTTGAATCCGGCGCACATCGCGTCCAGCGTGTCCCCGACACCGAGTCGCAGGGACGCATTCACACCTCCGCCGCGACCGTGGCGGTGCTGCCGGAAGCAGACGAAATCGACGAGATTGAAATCAACCCGGCCGACCTGAAAGTCGATACCTTCCGCGCCTCCGGCGCCGGCGGACAACATGTCAACAAGACGGATTCGGCCATCCGGCTGACACACCTGCCGAGCGGTATCGTGGTCGAGTGCCAGGACGAGCGCTCGCAACACAAGAACCGTGCCCGCGCCATGTCACTCCTGTCTGCCAGGCTGCTCGGGGCCGAGCAGGAACGGCAGAAGGCACAGGAAACGGAGACCCGCCGGCTGCTGGTCGGCAGCGGCGACCGCTCCGAGCGCATCCGTACCTACAATTTCCCGCAGGGACGGATGACCGACCATCGCATCAACCTGACGGTCTACAAGCTCGACGAGTTCATGGCCGGCAATCTCGACCTGGCCATCGAGCCGCTGGTCAGCGAGTACCAGGCTGACCTGCTCAGCGCCCTGAATGAACCGGGCGCCTGACCCTGACTCGATACGCGGGCTGCTGCAGGAAGGCGCGCAACTGATCGCCGGGGACACCCCCAGACTCGACGCCGAAGTCCTGCTGGCCAGCGTGCTGGACAAGCCACGCTCGCACCTGCTGGCCTGGCCGGAGCGGTTGCCAGCACCGGAACAGCAGGCGCGTTACCGGGAACTGGTCGCCCGCCGGGCTGCCGGCGAACCGGTCGCACACCTGGTCGGGCAGCGCGAATTCTGGTCGCTGCCGGTCCGCGTGACGCCCGCGACGCTCATCCCGCGGCCGGAAACAGAGACGCTGGTTGCCTGTGCGCTGGATGTCCTGCCGGCCGACAGCCACCTGCAGATAGCCGACCTGGGCACCGGCAGCGGCGCAGTCGCCCTGGCCATCGCGCATGAGCGTCCCGGCTGTCATGTCGTGGCCACCGACCGGTCGGATACGGCGCTCGAGGTGGCTGCAGCCAATGCCCGGCAGCTGGGCCTGGGCAACATCGAGTTCCTTGCCGGTGACTGGTGCGACGCGCTTGCCAACCGGCGCTTCGATCTCATCGTCAGCAACCCGCCGTACATCCCCGTGGCCGACAGTCACCTCGACCAAGGTGACGTGCGCTTCGAACCGCGTGCTGCGCTGGTCGCGGGAGCGGAGGGCCTGGATGACCTTGCGCGCATTGCCGACTGTGCACGCGCACATCTCCACAGTGATGCCTGGCTGATGCTGGAACACGGCTTTGACCAGGGTGATCGCGTACACACGCTGCTTGAACAACACGGCTACCACGCTATCGTCCGGCACCGGGATATGACCGGTCACGACCGGGTCACAACGGCCCGCCTGTAACCGCCTGATTCCCTGAACAACCCCCCGAAACCCTTGAAATTTTTGCCCCCAGGGGTCAGGATTGAACCGTGCTTGAAAAACTGAAACAGCGCACCATCTGGCTCGCCGAATCACCCGCAGAACCCGAGGTCACGGAGTCTGCCGCCGCCCTGCTGCGCGATGTCAAGGGCGTCATGCGGGTGCGCATCGCCGCCCCGCACAAGCTGGTCGTCAGCTACAACGTTCGCCAGATCACACTGCATACGATCACCGCACTACTCAGGGAGTTTGGCTACCACCTCCGCACCAGCTTCTTCTGCCGCATGATGCGCAGCCTGTGTTACTACATCGAGGATATCGAGTGCACCGAACCCCGGCACGACCAGGCCGAGTGTACCCGTGATGCCTTCATCAACCGCTACCTCACCAGGCCGCACGGTTGCCGCGATCACCGGCCGGATTATTTGCGGCGGTATTTGTAACAAACAAACCTGCCACAGAGAACACAGAGAAAAACGCAATCATGAATGCGCATAAAATATTTGCCACTGAGGACACAGAAAAATAGTAACTGCGTATAACGGCTCCACTTGAAAACAATTCAACAGCTATTTAACACTTGTCATTCCCGCGAAGGCGGGAATCCAGCCATTAATCGACATCACAACGGTAATACATCTAATCGCGTATTTAGTGCACCGATCCGGTACCAGCATTTATGCCACATGGCGATATGTTCACCACTGGATTCCCGCTGGAGCCTGTCCCCGCGGAGGCGGGGGCGGGAATGACGACTTGTTAATTGCTGTTGAGATATTCTGGTCGGTACCGAGATATGCGGATATTTATTCTCTGTGTTCTCTGTGGCGGATATTTATTTTATCGGGAATGGCATTTATATTTCTCTGTGTCCTCTGTGGCGCTTTTTTCTGTTTTTCTTTGCAGCTTCGAGCAAGTATTCCTGGAATCAGGCAATGAATGACGAACAATTACTCCGTTACAGCCGGCAGATCATGCTGCCGCAGGTGGATATTGCCGGCCAGGAGAAACTGCTCGACTCGCGCATGCTGATTATCGGTGCCGGCGGACTGGGTTCACCGGCCGCCATGTACCTGGCCACCGCCGGCATCGGTCACCTGGTCATCGTGGACCACGACAGCGTCGAACTGTCCAACCTGCAGCGCCAGCTGTTACACCGCGATCGCGATATCGGACGCAACAAGGCGGAATCCGCACGTGACACGCTGACAGCCGTCAACCCGGAGATCACCGTCACGGCAATCCCTGCAAGACTCAGCGGCGGGCAACTGGACGCCGAGGCAAAAGCCGCCGATGTCGTGCTCGACTGCAGTGACAACTTTGCCACCCGTTTCGAGATCAACCGGGCGTGCGTGCAACAGCGCACGCCACTGGTCTCGGGAGCCGCGGTACGCTTCGAGGGACAGCTGTCGGTTTTCGACAGCCGCGACAGGGACAGCCCCTGCTACCGCTGCCTTTACGAGGAAGGTATCGAGGAAGACGAAACCTGCACGGATAACGGGGTGCTTTCTCCCGTGGTAGGTATTATCGGCGCCATGCAGGCGCTGGAGGCCCTCAAGCTGGTACTTTCAACCGGCACCGGCCTGTCCGGCCGACTGCTGCTGTTTGACGGCCTGGCGCATGACTGGCGCACGCTAAACCTGGCCCGTGATCCCGCCTGCCCGGTGTGTCGCTGATTCGCTGCTCACACACACCTCGCGAAAGCCCAGTTCATCCAGCACGCGTGCCGCCGCCGGCACCGCGCCAGCCAGCCTCACCGTCATTGCCGAAAACTCGCGCCTGACCGGGTACTCCTTGCGCAAGCGGTCAAAAAAGGCCGGTCGTTCATCCTGCCTCACATTCCTGATTGCACGGAGGCTGGCATCGTCTGTGCGTATGTCATAGCAGGCCAGCACGACCGCACGCACCGTTTCGAACCAGTCATTCGGCTCCGTCACAGCCAGCTCGATTGGCGCTGCAATCGGCAGGACATTGTCCACTTGCCAGTCGCACTCCCGGCCGAGGTATTCACAGGCAGCCCGGTAAATCATTTCGGTGCCGCGCAGCTTGCCATCGAGGCTGTAACCGCCGATATGCGGTGTGGCAAGGGCCACCCGGTCCATCAGCTCCAGACTGATTGCCGGCTCGCCTTCCCAGACATCCAGCACCACCGCGGCATCCGGACAGCGCGCCAGCCAGGCAACCAGTGCCGGATTGTCAGCAACCGCGCCGCGCGAGGTATTGAGCAGGATTGCATCCTGCCTGAGCCGCGCAAGAAAATCCGCATCGACCAGGTGATGCGTCGGCCAGCGGCCGTCACGCGTATAGGGCACGTGCACGGTCACAATATCCGCCTGCAACACGCTGTCCAGGTCGAGGTATTCAGTGTGCCCGCCCTGCAACTGCAAGGGCGGGTCGTTCAGCAGGCAACGCATGCCAAGTGCCTCGAGTCTTCGACGCACCCGGGACCCGACATTGCCATGCCCGACAATACCGACCGTCTTGCCAGCCGGTTCGAATCCATACCGTTCTGACAGCACCATGATGGCACTGAGGACGTATTCCGCGGCCGAGGTCGCATTGCTGCCCGGTGCCGTCGAAAAACCGATCCCCCGCTGTTGCAGATAATCCAGGTCGACATGATCGAAGCCGATCGTCGCCGAACCGATGAAGCGGACAGACGAGCCCTCCAGCAGCGACTCGTCCACGCGCGTCACCGAGCGCACCAGCAGAATATCCGCATCATGCACCTGCGCGGCATGCAGCCCGCGGCCGGGCACCAGTGTCACCTCGCCCAGCGCAGCGAATGCCTCCTCGACACAGGGGATATTTTCGTCAGCGATAATTTTCATACTGGAAATAATTACCAATGAACCCTGCCACAGAGAGCACAGAGTAACAAATAAAAATAATAACCAGGCCTGAGTTTAAGCTGCGGCCATACATTGAGTGACAGTGTAACAGGGCACGAATGAACCCTGCCACAGAGAGCACAGAGAACACAGAGTTAACTATTGAAAAATAACCAGACCGAGGATTAAGCTGCGATCATAAATTGAGTGATCGCTAACAGGGCATAGAGGCCCTTAATCATCTCTGTGTTCTCTGTGCTCTCTGTGGCTAATGTTTAGCAGCAAGAACGCAATCAGCCATCCAGCTGCTGCTTCAGCAGCTCGTTGACCTGTTGCGGGTTGGCCTTGCCCTGGGTGGCCTTCATGACCTGGCCGACGAAGAAGCCCAGCAGTTTCTGCTGGCCGGCGCGGTACTGTTCGACCTGTTTCGGGTTGCTGTCCAGCACCTCGCGGATGATCGCCTCGATGGCCGAGGAATCGGATATCTGTTGCAGGCCCTGCTGCTCGATGATTTCGTCGGCGGTGCCCTCGCCGTTCCACATGGCCTCGAATACCTGCTTGGCCAGCTTGCCGGAGAGGGTGCCATCCTCGATACGCTGCAGCATGTGGCCCAGCGCGTCCGCAGCGACCGGGCTGTCGCCGATCTCGCGGCCGTCCCGGTTGAGTGCGCCGGCGAGTTCGCCCATGACCCAGTTGGCGGCCAGCTTGCCCCGGCCGCCAGAGGCCGCCACGGTCGCCTCGTAGTATTCCGCCATTTCGCGCGAGGCAGTCAGCACACCGGCATCGTAATCCGACAAACCGTATGCCTTCACGAAACGGTCTTTCTTCGCGTCCGGCAGTTCCGGCAGGCTGTCCCTGACTGCCTCGACGAACGCCGGCGTAATCTCGACCGGCAACAGGTCCGGGTCCGGGAAATAGCGGTAGTCGTTGGCCTCTTCCTTGGAGCGCATGGGCCGCGTTTCATATTTGTCGGGATCAAACAGACGCGTCTCCTGCACCACCTTGCCGCCACCCTCGACCACCATGATCTGGCGTTCGATCTCGTAATTGATCGCCTGCTCGACAAAGCGGAACGAGTTGATGTTTTTCAGCTCGCTGCGCGTACCGAATTCCGCCTGCCCTTTCGGCCGCACCGATACGTTGGCATCGCAGCGGAACGAACCCTCCTGCATATTGCCGTCGCTGATGCCGAGGTAACGCACCAGTGAATGTATCTTTTTCATGTAGGCGACGGCCTCTTTCGCCGAGCGCATGTCCGGTTCAGAGACAATTTCCAGCAGCGGTGTGCCGGCGCGGTTCAGGTCGATCCCGGTCATGCCATGGAAATCCTCGTGCAGGGACTTGCCGGCATCCTCCTCGAGGTGCGCACGGGTAATGCCGATGCGCTTGACACCGCCGTCTTCCAGCTCGATATCGAGCCAGCCGCCGTGCACGATCGGCAACTCGAACTGGCTGATCTGGTAGCCCTTCGGCAGGTCCGGGTAAAAATAGTTCTTGCGGGCAAACACGGAACGCGGCGCCACCGTGGAATGCGTGGCCAGGCCGAACATCGCCGCCATGCGGACGACCTCGGCGTTCAGTACCGGCAGCACCCCCGGCAGGCCGAGATCAACGGCACAGGCCTGGGTGTTGGGCTCGGCACCATAGGTGGTCGAGGCCCCGGAGAAGATCTTGCTCTGCGTGGCCAGCTGGGTGTGTATCTCCAGCCCGATGACAGTTTCCCATTCCATA